>JAKOOI010000457.1 GCA_022701475.1 Weeksellaceae bacterium | reverse complement strand
AAGGCCTTCACAGAAAAAGGATGCCGTTGCAATCGGGGCTAGCAATAACTTTAGTATATTTAATCAACCATATAAACTACAATAAATATGATTTGTCCACATTGTTCAACCGTTGTGAAATTTGATTAGGATTTTACAGAACCATTACAGGTGAAACAAACTGATGATAAAAAAGAAGGGATTGAGATTTTTTATGGAGAATGTCCTAATTGCGATAAATTAGTAGTTGGAATACAAAATGGAAAGTTAAAAGTTAATGGAAATTTCAGCTTGGAAATCGATACAATAGCTTCGAAGAAATTAATTTATCCAAAAACTAATGATTTTCAAAATTCAAGTAACATACCAAAGAAGTATTTAGAAGACTATGAAGAAGCTGTAAAAGTACTTTCAGCTAGTCCAAAAGCTTCTGCTGCATTAACGAGAAGATTATTGCAGAATATTTTAAGAGAAGAATTCAATATTTCAGAGAAAAGTTTAGCTAAAGAAATTGAAATCTTTACTGATAAGACAGATATTCCTTCACACATTACAGATGCAGTTGATGCTGTAAGGCAAATTGGAAATATTGCAGCGCATCCTTCTAAAGATTTAAGTACAGGTGAAATTGTTCCTGTCGAGAGTGGCGAAGCAGAATGGCTTATTGAAGTGATTGAACAGCTGTTTGATTTTGTTTTTATTCAGCCTAAAAAATTAGAGAAAAGAAAACAGGAATTAAATTTAAAACTAGATAAATTAGGAAAGCCTAAGATGAAATAAAATAAAATGACCTAGGAAATGCAGGCGTTAAGAAAATAAGCTGTACGAACGTTAAGAAAATTCTAGTGTCTGAAGCGCGACACAAAAGTAGAAAAAGAAGACAAATAATGAAGTCGCGCAAGTTTAGAATTTTTAGATCGTACAGCTTATTTTTAGCCGGAGTTTCCAAGTCTTGAATTTTTGGTTCTTTTGCTTCAAGGCAAAAGAACAAATAATTTTTAAGTGCGTAAAAAGAATGCGTACTAAGGCAATAACTTTGCATCAACAAATAACAATAACCATAAGAACTTAAAAAAGCAGGTGTCGTAAGACAGGATTTCTTCGTTTCAGAGGTGGCAATGCAGGTTCATGTCCTGCTCCCGGAATTCCGGGATGGTGTAAAGGATCACTCCATCAGTAAGTTTCTGTCTGCTTTTTTACCCTGCTAAAAATAACCAATGTCGTCTCCGTAAGCGTTCCATCGTCAAGCTTAAAATTTGAACAACATTCAAAAAACGGTTACAACTTATTACTTGGTTTTTCAAATTAAATTTCAGCTGCGTAAAAACAATGCGTACTGACAGAGTAATTTTGCATCAACAAATAACAACAACCATGAAAACTTAAAAAGCAACCGGTGCCGTAAGAAAGAGTTCCTTCGACTTTCATTGAACTAAAAACGCTTTCTGCAGATTGCCCGGTGTAAAAATAAGTAATGAGCAATGGGTAATGGGTAATGAGTGATCCGGCTTAGCAAAGCAATATTACTACCCATTATTTATTAATCATAAAGATCAGGTGTCGTTTCAGAATCATACTTCGGATAGTTAACCATTGGGTCGCAGGTTCGATTCCTGCCATCTCTGTTGTAAACGGGATGTAGCTCAGCAGGTAGAGCAAATGACAGAAGATTCTTACATTATTACCCTGATTTAAAAACAAAAGAGTGCCGTCAGGGAAAGTTTACTTCGGTATATCTTATGATCTTGGTTCAACTCCGGAATAAACCTGAATGGTGTATAAAGCTTTCCCGTTTATTGACTCTTTTTTATTACTATTGTAAATGAAATGGACATACCAGAAAACATAACAGATTTTTTGTACTGGATCAGAGACCGGACAGAAAAGACCTGGTCTGATGAAAACACAGTCCCGAAAGGATTGCACGGGGCAAAATGGCTGCCGCTCGCAGAAGAAGAGATCGCAGGGATAGAAAGGGAATATAAAGTGAAGTTTTCCCCTGAACACCGTGAATTCCTGAAAATTCTCCATGCGGTTGACAGAAAGGAAACCGTGGAATACGAATACAATAATGAAAAGTTCACTGAAGAATGTACTTTCTTCTATAACTGGCGGGAAGAACGGGAAGAAATCCTGGAGATGATCCGGTATCCTTATGATTCCATGCTGAAGGATATGGGATCCGCCGGAACATGCTGGTTGAAATCCTGGGGACCGGAACCGGGATCCGAAGAAGAACGGAGGGCTGTTTTTAATGAATGGTTTTCCCGAATTCCGGATCTTCTGCCGGTAAGAGGATTCCATTTTATGGTAAGCGGCGAACATCTTGCCTGGAAACCGGTACTCTGCATCAGCGGTTTCGACATGGGTATACTGGGATGGGACATAAAGACGTACCTGCTTAATGAGATGCGGAATCATATCGGTATTGTCCGTTTGGTTTTTGATGAAGAAGACCGGATGTATTATCCGGAACTCAGCAGGGAAGCAACGGAACCCATTGAAAAGAGTTTCCAATATGATGAAACCAGGGATATCCCTTACCTGAAAGAAGTGGTTCTGTCTTATTCTTCCGGTCTCCGCGATTTCGGCCTGGAATAATGGATCTTAACAGGAGAATTTTATTCGCCTGTAATAAAAAATGATTACGGATTTACAAAACAGGTTATTCTGTTTTTACGTGTAAAATATAAAGTGTCGTAGGAAAAAGATCCTTCGTTACCATTAAAAGGGGAGGAATAGCGCAGCAGGTACTTCCTGCAAGGCTATCCGGTTCGACTCCGGCATAACGTTGCCCCGCTTTTTCTTTTTCCGCCTGTTACCTTTATAAAAAATCCGGTGAATCAGCTGATTCACCGGACTTTTTTGTATGATAAACAGGACGGGCCTATTTTTTTTCAGCTAATTTCTGAAACTCTTCTTCAAAAGTTTTTTTCCATTTTGCAATAGTCGTCCTGCTGATCCTGTATTTTTTAGACATGTAATTGGTAGACAGGCCGTGTTTCTGCTGGTACTGCAGCAGCTTAAGCATCGTCTTTTTGTCATAGGTCTTCAGCTTCTGGTTATTCCTCAGGCTTTCTTTGGAGGATTTGAATACCAGCTCGTTCAGTTTCAGGACATCTTCCGTTGTTTTTAAATTCTTCAGCATCCGCTGTATCTTCGGGTCTTCCAGTTTCTCAGGATCATGTTCTGTAATCATGTCCTTATAAATTTTACTGTAATTGGGGCGCATGGGATTTCAGATTTAGAGTTTTTGTAGCCACCGGTGAAGGGTGCTTTTGGGGATGGAATATTCCTTGATGATGTCGGTCTGGGTCATTTCTCCGGACTGTATTTTCCGGATGATGAATTCCTTGATTTCCTGGGTATAAATATTCTTTCTGAAGTAAGGAATCTTATCCGATCTGTGGTTTTTCTTCTTATCAACAGCCGACGGTGGTGAATAGAGGATCAGGTGTGAGCTGTACAGCCTGAAAAAATCATATTCCAGCAGTTTTGAGCACCGGAGCAACAGATCGGTTTCTATAGAGGCACTTTTGTACATTTTTTCAACGCTGTCCTCATCTTTTTTCAGGAAATTACAAATTCTTTCTGTGCTGATTGCCAATTCTTCAGCCCTTTCTTTTATAAAATTTCCTATATGTATTTCTTTATATAACATCTCTGATAAATATTTGTTCTTTATATAACAGCATCAGTAAAAACATGTTGACTGCTTTATCCGGTTGATAATAAGCTTCAAAAAATAATCCAAAGTGAGACTGAAAAAATAAATGACTGAACCAGACGGAAATCGGGATAGGTCCTGAAACAGCAGTTTTCTCTATGTAAAGGGCTGCGAATGCTGCGCTCTCACGATATTGATAAATCATTCTGCAATTTTCTGCATCCGATAATGCGTCACTACCATTTTTCTTTCTCATGTGTTCATCTTCGTTGAGAAAAAAGCCAGTGTTTTTTCCCAGGATTCAATGCTTTTATTACCTGCTGAATGTATTCATGCTGCCGCTGTATATGATTTAACGGTTGTTTTTAGATCTGCCTCAAATTTTAATTATCATTACTAATTATATCAAAATTTTGCAGAAAAGAATTGATTTCTTCAATTCCAAATATAGAAAAATTTCGAGTGAGACCAAAAAAATGAGTTAAAAAATTTTAGGAAAAGTGAATTTTGATTAAAATTACCTTATATATATCGTTTATGCAGTGAAATAATGAAGTCGCTGTTCTTTGACAAACAGGCAAACAGATACCCTCCTTATTGTGAAATTTTAAATCGAGATACCACGAAATATTGTTTTTGAAAATGGAACAGCCTACCTTTGTTGCCGAAATGAAAAATACACTCCATCTCCCCGGTTTTCCACAAAATATAAATTACAGGAACGAATTACTGGCAGGTTTTACCGTTGCCATGACCATGATTCCCGAATCGCTCTCTTTCGCCATCCTGGCCGGGCTTTCCCCGCTCACCGGATTGTATGCTGCTTTTATGATGGGATTGGTGACTGCCATTCTGGGAGGCCGCCCAGGAATGGTATCCGGAGGTGCAGGTGCTACCATTGTTGTGCTGATTGCCCTGATCAAGACCCATGGCATAGAATATCTTTTTGCTACGGTAGCGCTCGGAGGCCTGCTTCAGATGCTTGTCGGCCTGTTCAAATGGGGGAAATTCGTACGGCTGATCCCGCAGCCGGTCATGTATGGCTTTCTGAACGGCCTGGCCGTGATTATCTTCATGGCACAGATAGAACAGTTTAAAACAACAGGCGCAGACGGAACTTCAGGCTGGATTCAGGGGGATTCACTTTATATTATGGCCGGACTAACAGCACTGACGGTGGCTGTTGTGTGTCTTTTCCCTAAAATCACGAAAGCCGTTCCGGCATCGCTGGTGGCCATTATTGTGGTTTTTGCTATTGCTGCAGGATTCGGGATTCCCACCAAAACGGTAGCGGACATCGCCCGCATCAGCGGAAGCCTTCCTTCTTTCCATATCCCGGCAATTCCTGTCTCGCTGGAAACCCTGCAGGTTATTTTCCCGTATGCCCTTATTATGGCAGGCGTCGGCCTGATTGAATCCCTGCTCACTTTATCCATGGTGGATGAAATCACGGAATCCAAAGGAAATGCCAACAAAGAAGCGGTAGCCCAGGGCCTGGCCAATATCACCAACGGCTTTTTCGGCGGAATGGGAGGCTGTGCGATGGTAGCCCAGACCCTGGTAAATCTGAATGCCGGTTCAAGGACCCGGCTTTCAGCGATAATAGCCTCTTTTACCATTCTGATTATTATTCTGGTAGGAGCGCCTGTCATTGAACGCATCCCGATGGCTGCCCTTGTCGGCGTAATGATGGTAGTGGCAGTAAGCACGTTCCAGTGGGTATCGATCCGGATCGTCAATAAAATGCCGAAGTCGGATATCTTCGTAGGGATTGTGGTTGCATTGGTGACCATTGTTTTGCATAATCTGGCACTGGCGGTCCTGGTCGGAGTCGTGATTGCGGCCCTGGTTTTTGCCTGGGACAATGCCAAAAGAATCCGCGCCAGAAAGCATACCGGTGAAAACGGAATTAAATATTATGAAATTTCCGGTCCGTTATTCTTCGGTTCCGTGGCGGCCTTTACCGATAAATTTGATCCTGCGAATGACCCTGAACAGACCG
>JAKOOI010000394.1 GCA_022701475.1 Weeksellaceae bacterium | reverse complement strand
CATGACGAGAAAAAAGTAAGGCTTCTTGAAATTATTCCTGAATACACAGGAAATTCAGAATTCCTGATCAGTACGGATGTCGATAATGATGATATTCTGCACAGAGAATATGTAGAGACCATCCAGCATTTATTTCAGCCTAAGGACAACCTGGTCATTGATCTCCGGCGAGGTTTGCAGCTGACCAAGAAATCGGGAAATAAAGCTTTTATCACGGAGTATTATTCAGTGGCCAATCCTTTTGTGAGCCTTGTGGAAGATATACGGAATTTTAAAACCGTCACCCATTACTTCCATCATAAATACCGGGATTTTAAAGATACGGCCGTGTTTGATAAGAAATCACTCTATATTCAGTTTATCCATCAGAATAATCTGATGAATAAAACATTTGACAATAAAAGATTTTCAAAAATTGATCTCAATGAATATGGAATTAAACCTGAACATCATTTCAAAATTTCCTTTTCCGAAACACTCATATATAATATAAAGAGATATTTCTCTCTTCTGAATAAAAAAATAAACACATTAAAATAATGGAAATATCTGTTGTTATCCCCACTTATAACGCTGAGGAATTTATTGAAAAAGCAGTAGAATCTGCTTTGCAGTTTGATTTTGTAAAAGAAGTCATTATCGTAGAAGATGCTTCTACAGATGGTACCCTTGCAAAATGCAGGAGCATTGATGCAAAGCACCCGCGCGTAAAACTGTTTCAGCATCCCGATAAAAAAAACTATGGGGATTCCGTTACCAGGAATCTGGGTATTGAAAAGGCACAGTATGAATACATCGCTTTCCTGGATGCAGATGATTATTATCTGCCTAACCGATTCGATGCAGAACTGGAATTATTTAAAGATCCGAAAATCGAGGGTGTATTCGGAGCAATAGGTACGGATTTCGTAACTGAAAATGGCAGAAAACAGTATATTGAAAAATTTGGTGAAAACTTTTTGTGTACGGTCTTTTTTCCTGCGGAAGGGAGGGAAATTTTTTATCATCTGATTACTGAGCCGAACTTTTTCGGCAGTTCTTTCTCAATGATTGCTTTAACCGTAAAAAAATCTGCCCTGGAAAATCCGAAGATCAGAATGCAGGATCATCTTACGATCGCTCAGGATAAGGAATTCATTATCCGTCTGGCCTATCATGCCCATCTCAAAACCGGTATCATAGACAAACCGGTAGCAATGAGGACAGCCCATGATTCCAATACCATTACCAAAATAAAAAATTATTCCATAAAATACCATCAGAAAAATGCGCTTCTTTATGAATCTCTTTTTAAATGGGCCAGGAAACAGAAGGAAATGCCAAAAGAACCGAAAGTTTTTTTCAAGATGAAGTTTCTGTCTTCAAAAATCGCAGCTTTATCAGGTATACGGAAATATGCATCATTTATTTATCATGCACCGGGAAATCCGCAGCTGTTAAAAACAAGATACCGGTATTTTGCCCTGAAAAACAATCCACCGGGATAATTCTTCATATTCACTGAATAGGGGGGTCAGACTTTAATTCATAAGTAAAAAGTGCCTCAGAAGATACAATGGGATTGGTAAACCATCTTAAGAAAATAAAAGATCAGGAAAAATTAAATACAGTATGTGCGGAATAGCAGGAATTATAGCAGATAACGCAGAACATTATCAGCAGGAGCTGAAAAGAATGACTGATGCGCTGGCCCATCGCGGACCGGACGGTGCCCACGCGGAATTCTATGGAAAAGCAGCATTGGGACACCGCAGGCTGTCCATTATCGATCTCTCTGAAAACGGGAAACAACCGATGCTTTCTTCCACCAGGAATGAATGCATCGTGCTAAACGGGGAAATTTACGGATACCAGGCCATCAGGGAAAGGTATAACAATTATCCGTATCAGGGAGGCTCCGACACAGAGGTCATCCTCGCCATGTACCAGCAGAACAAGGAAAACCTCATCCATGATCTTCCAGGGATGTTTGCTTTTGCTATCTGGGACGAGGAAAAACACGAACTGTTCTGCGCCCGGGACCGCTTTGGGGAAAAACCGTTCTTCTATGCAACCGGCCCTAACAACGAGTTTGTTTTTGCCTCTGAAATCAAATCCATCCTTGCTTCAGGCCTCATCCGTCCGGAAGTCAATCCGGAAGCACTCTCCCATTATCTGCAGTACGGGTATGTGAGCACTTATCAGAGCATTTACAAAAACATCCATACCCTGCCGCCGGCTCATCAGCTGATCTGGAAAGACGGCCGTTTTTCGGTCTCAAGATATTACAGCCTGCCTGCCAGAGACCGGGTCATCAGCCTTTCCGATGCCAGAGAAGAATTTACCCACCTGCTGAAAAAAGCGGTGCAGAAGCAGCTGGTTGCCGATGTAGAGGTAGGAAGCTTCCTCAGCGGCGGACTGGATTCTTCATCCATTGTCGCACTGGTTGCGGATTTCCTTCCTGACCAGACTACCATCAGCTTCGGCTATGACCATAAGGAAAGCGAACTGAAATATGCTAAGGAAATCGCCGACAGGTACAAAACAAATCATATCGAAATCCATGAGCAGAAAAAAGATCTTGCCACTTCCCTGCTTCAGGTAACGCCTTTTCTGGATGAACCTTTTGCCGACCGGTCCTTTATTCCCCACTACGAAATATGCAGGGCCGCCGCACAAAACCTAACGGTGGTACTTTCAGGCGATGCCGGGGATGAACTTTTCGGCGGCTACAATTTCTACCAGATCGAAAACCAGCTGAGGAACCATTTCAGCTATAAAAATATCATTGCCCAATTCGGGCTGAAGATGTACCAGAAGCTGAAACAGACTTCCTTTATCACCCAAAAAAATATAGCACATGAAAACATTCTGGATTTCCACCAGAACTTTGTGCGGAATACCTTCAGCAGACAGGAAAAAAATAAATTAGGAATCGCTGAAAATTATCAGCAACCGTACAGCTTTGTTCCGGATCCCGATTCCCTGAACGATATCATGAGGATTGACCTTGAAAAATTCGTGCCCGGCAATATGATGGTAAAATCCGACAGGATGGCGATGGCCAATTCCCTGGAAGTGCGCACGCCGTTCCTGGATGTTGATTTTGCTGAATTCTGCATCGGGCTTCCCGAACAGCTGAAACTGGACAACAGCCGGGATAAAATCATCCTCCGTGATTCTATGCAGTCCTATTGGACCGATACCATCAGGAACCGCCATAAGCAGGGCTTCGGAATGAGCGTCGAAAGCTGGTTTGAAGAGGAAAACCTGATGAAGCTGTCCGATGATCTTCTGAAAGATAAAAGCCAGAAGATCTTTGATTATATAGATTTCACAGAAACCCAGAAGTTCCTTACCAAAGACCATAAGCACTGGAATCTTCTGCAGCTGTCTTTATGGGCATATAACAACCAATCCGTACTATAATGCTGGAAATATCGGTAATCATTCCCGTGTATAATGCTGCTGAATTCCTGGAAAAGGCAGTACAGTCTGCCCTGCAGTTTGATGAGGTAAAAGAAATTATACTGGCAGAAGATGCTTCCACAGACCATTCCCTGGAAATCTGCAGGCA
>JAKOOI010000405.1 GCA_022701475.1 Weeksellaceae bacterium | reverse complement strand
GCCGGAATAAGCTACTGATCCTCCGGCATCTATGAGCATACAAATTTTGTAAACTCCATGTGCCCTACTCTTCCCATACTATCACCTGCCTGCTGCTACAGAGGTTATCTATAATTTGAATGCCTTTAATAGTATTAATTTATACTTTATTAACATTATTTAGTAAAATAAATTACTAAATTTGTTACAAATAAAATGACAAATGGAAGATCAACATCAACACCAATACCAACATCAGAACGGTATAAGCCATGAAAAGCTGCTGGAACTGTATGGCGACTATATCCTCAACCATGGCGAAAGGCCTAAAAATATTTATCTTTTCGCCAAAGAAAACGGATTTGAGGAGAAGGAATTCTATCATTATTATTCCGGTTTCGGGCATATGGAAAAAGAGATTCTGAACCATCTCTTTAAAAAGTCGCTTGAACTAATAGCTGAAGCAGATATTTCCAGGGAAGTTTCCGCTAAAGAAGAGTTGCTGAACGTGTATTTTATCTTTTTTGAAAACCTGACAATGAACCGTTCGCTCGTTCTTTTCCTCCTTGGTACTGAAAGCCTTCGGAATCTGAAGATCCTGGAAAACCTGAGAGAGACCCACCGCCTGTTTATCAGCAGCCTGGATTTTAATGAATGGGAAATTTTTGAGAAGGCCAGGGAAGACATCAGGAGATTCAATGAAAAATCGAGGCAGCAGGCCCTGTGGCTGCACCTGCTTTCCTGCATCGACTTCTGGAAAAAGGATACCTCTGCGGATTTTGAAAAAACCGATATCTATATTGAAAAAACCATTGATACCGGGTTTGAACTGATTGACAATGAACCGCTGAAGAAGCTGGTGGACCTGGGAAAATTTTTGTGGAAAGAAAAAAGATAAGGAAACCGTATGAAGACATTAGATAAAATACCCACCGGTAAAATAGAGAGGACCGGCAGCCTGCTGAAAGCCGGAGCCAAAGTCGGGGTCAATTACCTGAAATATTATGGCAACAAGATCACCAAGGACGAGGACGAAGCCCGGAAGATCCTGCACGAAGATAATGCGTCCGACATCTATGATTCCCTGAAAGAGCTGAAGGGATCTGCCCTGAAGGTTGCCCAGATGCTGAGCATGGAGAAAAATATGCTTCCGGCAGCCTATGTGGAAAAGTTCTCCCTTTCCCAGTTTTCGGTACCGCCGCTTTCCGGAGCACTGGTAAAGAAAACCTTCCGCAAATCGTTCGGGAAGAATCCCGAAGACCTGTACGATGAATTTTCTGCGGAATCGGTGAATGCGGCCAGCATCGGCCAGGTTCATAAAGCCCGTAAAAACGGAAAAGAACTGGCAGTGAAAATACAGTATCCCGGTGTGCGCGAAAGCATTACCAGCGACCTGAAAATGGTAAAGCCGATCGCCATGAAGATGTTCAACATCAAAAAAGAAGGCTCGGAATCCTATTTCCATGAGGTGGAAAACAAATTGTACGAAGAAACGGATTATACCCTTGAACTGAAGCGCAGCCAGCAGTTTGCCCAGGCCTGCAGCCACCTGCCCAACCTTCTTTTCCCCGTATACTATCCGGAGTTTTCCAGCGAAAAAATTATTACCATGGACTGGATGCAGGGGATCCATTTTTCAGAATTCACAAAGCAGCCTCATACGCAGGAAGAACTGAACCTGACCGGGCAGACCTTATGGGACTTCTATATGTACCAGATGCATATCCTGAAGAAAGTGCATGCCGATCCGCATCCCGGAAATTTCCTGATCTCCGCGGACAACAAACTGTCGGTGATCGACTTCGGATGCATCAAGGAAATCCCGGAAGACTTCTATATTCCCTATTTTGAACTGGCAAAAGAGGAAAACCTCAGGAGTCCTGAGGTCTTTATGGAAATGCTATACACGCTTGAGATCCTCCGTGAAGAGGACAGCCCGAAAGAAAAGGAGTTTTTTTCCAAATTGTTCTATGAATTGCTTGAGCTTTTCACCAGGCCTTTCAACCGGGAGGTCTTCGATTTTTCTGATGAATCGTTTTTCCGTGAGATTGCAGACCTCGGGCAAAGATACTCCAGGATCAGCGATATGAAAGGGATGAATACCAACCGGGGATCCAAACATTTCATCTACCTGAACCGTACGTTCTTCGGACTGTACAACATGATGCATGACCTGAAATCCAAAGGCATCATCATCAATAACTACCGTCATTTTATAAAAGAATAAGATGCCGGCAGGACTGCCTTCAAAGATCTGTGAAGTCTGCGGGCTTCCGTTCAACTGGCGTAAAAAATGGAAAAAGAACTGGAACGAAATTAAATACTGTAGCGAAAGATGCCGGAAAAACAAAAAATCAACATCCTCTGGTACACCCAGGATTTAAGGACCCATGATCAGGAATCGCTCTTCCGGATTATGCAGGAAGACCTTCCCTTTATGGCCCTGTATATTTTTGACAGCAATCTGTATCAGGAAAAACAGTGGGATATGCGCAAAACCGGTCCGTACAGGACCAGATTCCTGCTGGAAACCGTCGATGATCTGAGACAGAACCTGGAAAAACAAAATATTCCCTTTTTAATCAGATACGGAAAACCGGAAGATATTTTCCGCGAACTTTCAGGCAGCTATGAAATAGAGAAAGTCTTCTGCCAGCGGGAATGGACCCCTGAAGAAATAGAGACCGAAAGCCGCATCAGGAAAGTGCTGCCCTTAACCGTCTGGAAAAAATCATACAGCCAGCTGCTGATCAACCCGGATTCCGTTAACCGGCATTTTGAGAAGATGCCGAAGCATTTCACCGTTTTCAGGGAGAAACTTGAAAAAAACAGGGATTTCAAAGTACGCGAAGTATTTGCATCAGAGAACCTGATGTATGACAGGCCTGTCCCCGAAGCTCATTTCAGCAACGATAAGGTAACCCTTCAGACCCTGGGCTTCGAGGATTTTGCCATTGACCTGCGTACCGCATTCCCGTTTTACGGCGGAGAAACTGAGGCCATAAAACGGCTGGATTCCTATTTTTTCGAAACCGGGAAACTGAGCCGGTACAAAGAAACCCGGAACGGGATGGAAGGCCCGGAATACAGCAGCAAGTTTTCGCCCTGGCTGGCAAACGGCAGTCTTTCTGCGGTTACCGTTTATCATGAGGTAAAAAAATACGAAGACCTGCACGGAAGCAATGAATCCACCTACTGGCTGATCTTTGAGCTGCTCTGGCGGGATTTTTTCCGGTTTGTTTCCATAGAATTCCCGGACCGGATGTTCCGGCTGAACGGAATCGGAAAAAACAGGTATTCCTTTGTTCATGACCAGGAAGCCATCAACCGCTGGAAAGAAGGGAAAACGGAATCCGGATTCGTTAATGCCCACATGCTGGAACTGAAAAAGACAGGCTATATGAGCAACCGCGGACGTCAGAATGTGGCTTCTTACTTCTGCAAAACCCTGAACCAGGACTGGCGGATCGGCGCCGCTTATTTTGAAGAGCTGCTGATTGACTATGATGTCCACAGCAATTACGGGAACTGGATGTATGTGGCCGGCGTAGGAAACGATCCGCGCAACAGGACATTTAATCCCGAACATCAGGCGGAAATGTATGATGCCGATAAAAAATTCAGAAAATTATGGCTCAGAAACTGAAACTTACCGCCCAGCTCATCTTCCCGCATCAGCTGTTTAAGGATACCGGCCACCTGGAAAAAGACCAGCCGGTTTTCATCATCGAGGAATGGCTTTTCTTCCGCCAGTATGCTTTTCACAAGCAGAAAATTGCACTGCACCGTGCCAGTATGAAGTTTTATGAAAGTTTCCTCAAGAAGGCCGGCTTTACCGTGGAATATATTGAAA
>JAKOOI010000392.1 GCA_022701475.1 Weeksellaceae bacterium | reverse complement strand
AGGTCTTTCAGCTGGTCGATCTGGCCTTTGGCCACACTGATCATCATGGGCACATTTCCGATATTGAAGGAAATTTCAACATCCAGGTCGATGGTTCCTGCCGTCTGCAGGGCAATGCCGGAAAACGGAAACTGGTAATATTCATACCGCTTCAAAACCCTTTTCTTGTCGAGCGCACTTGCTCCGTCGATATGGATCAGTGCCCGGTTGGTAAAACAGTATTCGTCTCTCCTGGATTTAATCAGAAAGAAAATTTTCTCATTATCCTCAGACAGGATGTAATCGTCGGAGTCTACCTTGTCATAATCCTGAGAAGAAATGATTTTTCCGATATCTCCCAGTCCTAATGCTTCTGCAGCCAGTTTTTTAAACATATTGAATAAGTTATCAGTTAGGTTTTATCTATTAAATATGGATTACTTCTCCGTAAGCCGCAGCGGCCGCTTCCATAATGGCTTCTGATACCGTTGGGTGCGGGTGGACCGCTTTGATGATTTCATGACCGGTGGTTTCCAGTTTCCTGGCAACTACCGCTTCCGCCACCATATCCGTTACTCCGTCGCCGATCATGTGACATCCCAGCCACTCGCCGTATTTCGCATCAAAAATCACTTTGATGAAGCCGTCGGTATTTCCGTTGGCCGTAGCTTTTCCGCTGGCGGAAAGAGGGAACTTCCCTACTTTGATTTCGTATCCTTTTTCTTTTGCCTGCTTTTCGGTAAGCCCCACGGAAGCCACTTCAGGATGGCAATAGGTACAACCCGGAATATTGCCGTAGTCGATTTTCTCCACATGCATCCCCTTGATTTTCTCTACACAGGTAATTCCTTCTGCGGAGGCAACGTGTGCCAGTGCCTGGGTCGGGATCAGATCCCCGATCGCATAATACCCCGGAACGGAAGTTTCATACCATTCGTTGACCAGCACTCTTCCTTTGTCCGTCTGGATTCCTACTTCTTCCAATCCGATATTTTCGATATTGGCAGCAATCCCTACGGCAGAAAGTAAGATATCCGCTTCCAGCGTAATTTCCCCTTTCGCTGTTTTTACGGTAGCTTTTACGCCTTCACCGCTGGTATCCACGCTTTCTACGGAAGCATTGGTCATGATTTCGATTCCTGTTTTCTTCAGGGATTTTTCCAGGTGCTTGGAGATTTCCTCGTCCTCTACCGGCACGATGTTCGGCATGAATTCCACGATGGTTACCTTAGTCCCCATGGTGTTGTAGAAATCGGCGAACTCTACCCCGATGGCTCCGGAACCAACCACGATCATCGATTTCGGCTGCTCAGGCAAAGCCAGTGCCTGCCTGTATCCGATTACTTTCTTACCGTCCTGGGGAAGGTTGGGAAGTTCTCTGGAACGTGCCCCGGTAGCGATGATGATATGGGTCCCTGAATATTCGGTTGTTTTCCCGTCCTTATCGGTTACGGAAACTTTTTTACCTTTCTGAACTTTGGCAGTTCCCATGATTACGTCGATCTTGTTCTTCTTCATCAGGAACTCGATCCCCTTGCTCATTTTATTGGCTACGCCACGGCTTCTCTGGATTACGTTCGGGAATTCAAAGCTTCCTTCCACCTTGTTCAGACCGTAATCTTCAGCATGGTTGATGTAATGGAAGACCTGGGCAGACTTCAGCAAAGCTTTCGTAGGAATACATCCCCAGTTCAGGCAGATCCCGCCTAAGCTTTCTTTTTCAATGATGGCTGTTTTGAAACCCAGCTGTGCTGCTCTGATGGCAGTAACATATCCTCCGGGACCACTTCCGATGACAATGATATCGTAGTTCATTAGTATAAAATTTTTATGCGAATTTAAGGAAAAAATATCGGATATTCTACACTCCGGCTCTTATATCGCTGAACCTTTGCCCATAGCGGGAAGCAGAAGCATTACTGAATTATGCTGAGGTAACCTTTTGTTGATTGTACATATTTTAGCATGACCCCGAAGTAGTGACCAGGTTAAAAGGCCGGACGAAGGAAGCCGCATGCCGGAAGTTTCTTCTGCCAGAACAAGAGTCAACAGTATTCTATGAAAATGATGATATGATCTTCCCTGAAAGGATGATCCTGCATGGAAATCTCTGATCCATCTTAAACAATTTTCTGCTGATTGTCTGATCTTATTTTATCTGTTCCATCAGGAACAGTATCTGTGTAGAATAAATAAATAAATAAACAAAAAAAGAACAGAACTCCGGCGGAGTTCAATCTTTTGATAGCAGTTGTTCAGATTGCATACCTCCGGAGTTCCGATGTCGAAGAATTCTGATGATTTCCTACACAGATAGTATTCCTACGGAATACTCCTCTTTTGAATAATCCGGATGTATGCCGCTATAATGAAGCCGGGCTAAGAGACTGGAAGAAGGAAACAGGATGCAGGAAATTCATTTTTGGTGAAATAACGCTCAGACATCCTCTATGAAAAATCATCATATTGCCTCTTTTTAAGATACCTCTGCTTATAAATCTTTAATTATCTCTCTCCCTTTTATTGTATACATGGTATTTGAAATCAGATTGATCGTTTCGAATTCACGTTATTTGATGCTGAATCCGGATCTTACTGTAGCGAATAGAAAAAGAGCAGCTTCGAAAACTGCTCTTCTTCGTTATTT
>JAKOOI010000378.1 GCA_022701475.1 Weeksellaceae bacterium | reverse complement strand
AACTGGGGGGCTTTCCAGTCCATGGCTTCATACAGTAACGTATGCAGTCCCAAAGACGGCAGCCACTCTTCACCACGGATCACATGGGAGATTTCCATTTCATGGTCGTCAATGATATTGGCGAAATGATAAGTCGGCATTCCGTCGTTTTTTACGAGTACTTTATCATCCAGGGTATTGGTATTGACTGAAAATCTGCCACGGATAATGTCTTCGAGGTTCAGTGTTCTGTCCACCGGCATTTTAAATCTGACAACATACGGTGTTTTCTGATCAAGCAGCTGCTGCACCTCCTCCTCGGAAAGCGTAAGGCTGTTTCTTAATTGATTACGGGTTCTGTTATCATAAGAGAAAACGTCTCCTTTCGCTTCATATTCGGCGCGGATGGCATCCAGTTCTTCAGCGGTATCGAAAGCAATATAGGCATAATCTGTTTTCAGGATTTCTCCGGTATACCGGTCGTAGATGTCACGTCTTTCAGACTGGCGGTACGGAGCAAATTTCCCGCCTTTTTTCGGACTTTCATCGGCGATAATTCCGCACCATTCCAGAGCTTCCTCAATGTATTCTTCTGCTCCTTCCACATAACGGGCCGTATCGGTATCTTCAATCCTCAATACAAATTCGCCGCCCTGGTTTTTGGCAAAAAGATAATCATATAATGCGGTTCTTACGCCTCCCAGATGCAAAGGTCCGGTAGGACTTGGAGCAAAACGTACTCTTACTTTCTCCATATCAATTAAAAATTTTGTGCAAATTTAGGTAAAATTATATGGTTTAAGAATGATTAATATACGCGTTTGTTGGCTTTGTTGATCTGAATTTTTACATTTGTATAAATATTAAACCTGAAATCATGTTAGAAATTGGTGAAAGACCGTGGGGTACCTATTATGTATTGGCCGATGAACCCAGTTATAAACTCAAAAGGATCGTTGTACATCCGGGACAGAAGCTCTCCTACCAGTATCATCATAAGAGACAGGAGCAATGGACTGTTATTGAAGGGGATGCTACGGTAGTGCTGGATGATAAAGAAATCAGTCTGAAATACGGTGAAAGCATTTTCATCCCTCTGGGGGCAAAGCACAGAATGATGAATCTTTCCGAAAAGCCTGTGGTTTTCATTGAGGTCCAGACCGGAACTTATTTCGGGGAAGATGATATTGTAAGGATTGAGGATGAATATGACAGACAGTAAGATATAATATATAAATCCGCCCGTTGAATCAGGCGGATTATTTATTGTACGAAAAGTATCGGTAATTCTTTCAATCTGAATCGGTGATGTAATATATACAGGGTAAATAGCCTTTCTGAGAGAAAACCAATGACCCGTTGCTGATACGGATCTTCGCTGATTTTTATTCTTTTTTCAGCTTTAAACAAAACCGTAAACAGCCATTCACAATATTCATCGGTTATCTTCTTTGAAGCTATAAACATATTGCCTATATAGAAAGTATTTCCCTTATCAAGATATTTTTCAATACTGTCCGTATATTCAGGGAATTCCTCTCTGATAATTTCCATACAGATATCCCAGTCTTCAGCCATGTGGTTGTGCCTGTAGTCTGCCGATACAGATGCATCAACTTCATTTATACTGCAAAAAGCAGGTCTGGCTACTATCAGGTCATATTTTTCAAGATGTTTTTCTATTATCCTTTTTGTCTTTTTTATATTTCCAAGCCTGGTAAGTTTAGGGTTATTACGGTCTATCGGATCTATAACATCTGTAGTTTCTTTTTTAAAAAGCGGCTTCTTATAAAAAACATCCAGATACCTCCGGTAATGCATTAATCCGAAAACAGAATAATCCTTTAAGTTTTTCCATGCCCAATACAAAGCCGTAAGTTCATTAAAGGTGAAATTTTTTTCAGAAATATGGTCTCCCGTATTATCAGGAATGTAATCCGGATCTATAGTATAGCCACTTTTTTGAGCATTTACCTGTACCGGAAGAAACATTTCATTGTTAAGCAAAGACCGGTCTCTATGAGTAGCAATGATTATTTTAGTATTCATTAAATTCTTTTTTGATTTTTTGCAGAGACGAGGCAATGATCTGATGCATGTCATAATAGCGGAACTCTGCAAGCCTGCCTCCGAAGATTACATTTTCAACAGTTTGTGACAAAGATTTGTATTGCTCAAATTTCTTTTGATTTTCAGCATCATTTACAGGATAATAAGCTTCTCTGCCTTTTTCCCATGCTTCAGGATATTCCCGGGTAATTACGGTGTGTTTCTGTTTACCGAATTCAAAATGTTTATGCTCAATAATTCTGGTAAAGGGGTATATAGAATCATTGTAGTTTACAACGGCATTGCCCTGGTAATTATCCACCGGCAGATTTTCATGTTCAAACCTCAATGAACGATATTCCAGGGTCCCGAAACGATATCCGAAAAATTCATCGATCTGCCCGGTAAAAACAATCTTGTGGGCTATGCTTTCAAAATATTCTCTGTCTTCAAAAAAGTCGGTATCAATCCTGACTTCTGTATCCTTGAGCAGGTTCTCTATAATTACATTATATCCGCCTATGGGAATTCCCTGATACCTGTCGTTGAAATAATTGTTATCGAATGTAAATCTTACAGGAAGGCGTTTAATAATGAAACTTGGAAGGTCTGCTGCTTTTCTTCCCCATTGTTTTTCCGTATATTCTTTAATCAGCGTTTCATAAATATCTTTCCCTACCAGATTAATAGCCTGTTCTTCCAGATTCTGTGGATTTTCTGAGCCATACAGTAATTTCTGCTCTTCAATTTTTTTTATAGCTTCAGCAGGGGTAGTGGTTCCCCACAGCTGATAGAATGTGTTCATATTGAAGGGAAGATTATACAGCTTTCCCTTAGCCAGAGCAACAGGAGCATTGATATAGTGATTGAATTCTGCAAACTGGTTTACATAATCCCATATTTCCTTATCATGGGTATGAAAAATGTGAGCTCCGTACTGATGGACATTGATTCCGTTTACATTATGACAATATATGTTTCCGCCTGTATGTTTCCGCCTGTCTATTACCAGGCACTTCTTATTTCTTTTCCTGGCTTCATGGGCAAATACACTTCCAAAAATCCCTGCCCCTACGATCAGATAATCATATTTCATCGTATGGCAAATATTTGATTGATTTTTTCATAAAATACTATTTTTTCCTGCAGGAGCTCCGTTTTATAATTGTTAAAATCTTTTATTTTTACATCATAATTCTCGAGGCAGTCTTTAATCTTGTGGATAATTACAGGTATATTCTGTTCGGTTTTATCAAAATGATATTCGTCTTTAATAGGGACATCTTCTTTGAAGTAAGCAGATCCTTCCTTTCCTATGATCAGGCAACAATCTAGCAGGCATGCTTCGCGAGGCATTTTTTCACGGCCCGGATGATGCCCGAAATCAATATATACTTTTGCTGATTTCATGCAGTCTGCTACTTCATCAAGCGTCATATTAATCATGGGAAGCCATTGGATTTCCGGAGTAAGCGCTTTTATAGTTTCTAAAAAGTCTTTGTTCTTTACAGCGTTATAGGTTACAATATCTTTTTTCTGATGAGTGTGGTCTTCACCGGTAAGAAACATATCCTCCATATATCCTGAAACTTTACCTAATATTTCAATCTTGTTTTTCTGCAGGAAATCTAGTGAAAAGTGAGAATGTGCCAAATGACAAATCTTTGCTTTCTTTATATTGTTGAGAGAAGGAAGTTTTACTCTTCCCAACAAACGGTGTTTGAGCTTGGGTGGATTTTCACGGTAAAACTTTTTCCAGGTCTCCAGGGAAACAAAGAAATTTGAAACACTGAGCCACCAGATGATCTTCTGTACCTGATTGTATTTTTTTTCCCAGATGAATACTGAGAAAGTTTCAGGAAAAATCATAATGCTGTGCGGAGAATTATGAACCTCTTCACTATAATCAATGCCATAATGCTGGTATTCTTTATGGACAGGTGATGGGAAGTTTTCTTTATCATGATTTAAATAATGCATGAAGACGTTCCTGCCTGCTTTTTTTAGAGCCAGGGCCATCTGATGGAGATCCTCAGGCCCGCCGCTTGCATAATGGGCAGGGCATACAATGTATAAAATGGTATCGTTGTTTATCTTAAGCATTATTACTGTACATTTATCGGTAGGTGCGGTTCTATCTTGAAAATATATTTTATCCAGTTGGCAAAACTGTATTTGGCTGCAATTTCTTGTGGCAGGTCTTCATAGGGCTTTTCAAGAAAATCCTCTAGCCCCTCCATAGAAGGGTCATCAAAAATAAAAATATTGTTGGGATTATAAAAATCATATTTTTTCACCAATGCATTATTGGTAATCAGTTTTTTCCGGTATCCCAGACTCTCGAAAGTTCTGAATGACAGGCCGTGATGGACTGAATTCGAGATGTCCAATACAAATTTTGATCTTCTGATATTTTCCTGGTTTTCTTCAAAAGTATAGTATTTGTCTGTAATGGTAAAGTACAGATCTTCCTTTCTGAGCTTTTTATCGAGTGAAAAAATATTGATGCTGGTTTTCAGTCCGGCATCAAGGAATCTTTTGGTGATAGCGTTTAACAATTCCTTTCGTTCAGGAAGGTAGCTGCCGATAAAAAATATATCCTGTATAGCGTGTTCTTCATGATCGTCTTCAAAGTAAAAATTTGTAAGAAATTTTGCATCCGGGTATTGGGTCAGGTCATGCTCATCAAATACATATAAATCGGTAAAAAAATTAATGTATTTTTTTACTTCAGGAAACCGGTCCATGCCATCCCATTGATAAGCCGCGGAACGATCTGATAAGTCGGAAATTTTTTTTGCAAAATCTATGGAATATTGGTCAGGTCTTATAAAAAGAGAATAATCGAAATGTCGGTTTTTTTTAATAATTTCATCTTCATATTTTTTCTGCCATGTCTTATTCCTGACCACCCGTATCTGTGTTTTGTAGGTCCGGTCTTTTTTGAAGATTTTTTTGTAATTATGAATTAAGACATCTTTGAAGGGAATATTCCATCGGTATTCATAATCGTACAAAATCACTTCGAAACCAAACTTTTCAAGATGTTCCTTTATTCTTTTATTAATTTTAAAATCCGAGGGTGCCCCTAAGAATATTTTTTTGTTCTCTCCAAAACCTGTATTCATGGTATTTTTCTTTTTTTACTGAAATAGTCTGCAAGAGTAAGAATAAAAAACCTTACCGGAAATTTATTCTTCATTTTTTTCCTGTGGAAATGAAATAGTTCTTTGCATTGCTGAATAATTCCCTCTGAAATATCAGTGTGGATATTTTCTTGTCGGGAAATAAGTTCCAGATGCTTCTGGTAACTTTCGCTCAGGCGTTTGAGAAATTTTTTGTACTGGGAAAATGTTTTTTGTGCGGAAAAAAGATCAAAGTGCCGGATGAGCTTTTTTCGTGTAGAATCTGTATTTTTATAACCTACACCTCCTACCTGCTGGTTATCATGCACACGATATCTGAGGAGTTGGTCTTCTATGAACATAAATCCGTTTTCATGAGATGACACCAGAGCAATCCATTCATCATGATGAAAACCGCTCTTTTCAGGAATAGGAAGAATGTCCTTTCTGAGGCTGCTCCTGAAGGCCATTCCTGCCCCGGTAGCAATATTCTCAATAAATGCAATGATATTAAAATAATCCACTGTAATCCCTGCTTCCCTTAACAGTTCAGGAATGCTCCAGATCGTCAATTGATCAATCGGATTTCCATCATTGTCAATAATGACTCCATTACTGCATATCGCCTGTATCGAAGGAAAATCATTAAAATACGTAATGAATTTTTTTGTTTTTTCTTTTTCCCATATGTCATCCTGGTCACACAGGAAAATAATTTCGCCGGTACAGAGTGAAATGGCTTTTTCAAAGTTTTTTACGCTTTTAAGATTTTTACCATTGATGTAAATCTTTACTGTTTCAGGATGTTTTTTCTGATATTCCCTTAGGATAGCTTCTGTCTGATCTGTGGAGCCGTCATCGCAGATAATAATCTCATTAACAGGTAAAGTCTGATCAAAAATAGAATCAAGCTGTGCTTTTAAAAAACGTTCGCCGTTATAGGTGCATAATGCTACGGAAATTTTCATGTATTCAGTTTAAAAACAGTGTTTACCCAATGGTCCAGTGTATATTTCCGGTAGATGTCATCCGGAATTTTTTCGTAAGGCATTTCAAAGAAAGACCGCTCCAGATTACTGCAGTTTTCGTTGAGCACCAGGATATTATTGGGATTGTAGAAATCATAGCTTTTGATCAGTTCATTATCAGTAATGATTTTCTTTTCTAATGCCATTGCTTCGAAGACACGGAAGCTGAGGCCATACTGCTGTTCACGGGTCAGGTCCAGCAGTACACGGGATCTCCTGTAATATTCTGGAAGTTGGGTATGGCTTATTTTTTTGATGCTGAATACAATATGCAGGTTTTCGGGAACGGCAACAAAAAGATTTTTAAGCTGATGCTTCCATCCCTTTTTTCCGATCACCATGATGCGGAATTTCAGCTGGAGCTCAAGCAGCCGCTTTGTCAGCCTTTTGATAAGGGCTATCCGCTTATTGTCATAGGATGTAATATAAAAAAGATCGGTTTCCGGATGCTGGCTGTTGCAGGAAGTATAAGGAAGATAAATGTAATTGGTGATTTTTTCGTAACCATACTTGCTGATATCTGCAATATCGAAGGAGAATATTTTATCAAACAGAATGAGCTTTTCCTTTTCTACCGGTACGCGGTCCAGGCTGTCATAAAGATAAGTAATGAGGCGGCCGGTATTCTTTCTGATAAATTCCAGTGTGGAAAGATCGAAAGTGTCGGGGTTCAGGACCAGAACCTGATCCTGATAGCCTAAGCCTTTCAGCGAGTCGGTTACGAATTTCTGACGCTTTTCTTTTTTCAGGTTTTTGTTCAGGAAGATTTTACTTACGGCATTGGCCGCCCGCTCACCGAACCCGGAGTGGGTAATGTCACCGATTTTGATGTGGTGAGCATCGATATTTTTCGTACGTAAGGCCTCGACAATGTATTGGTCGTATCCCCAAAAATCGAAACTGATTACACAAATTTTCATTCAGTCAGGTTTGATGTTTTTTTAATGATCGGTAGGTTTCGAAAACGCTCAGCGACTGCAGGTACGAAAGCTGGAAACCTTCTTTGCCGTCCAGGATTCCCAGGCGGAGGAAGTAAGCCTTCAGGAATTTCAATATCGTTTTTGCATATTGCGTCAGAATACTGAACTTCTTTCCCTGTAAAGCCAGTTCCTGTCCTTTCAGGACTCCGTAATGGATCATTTTTTCCCTGTAAGACCCATAATCTGTAACGGAAAAATGCAGGAGTTTATTTTTCAGGATTCCTGCGTTGCCTTTAACTTCCAGAGTTTCATGAACTTTTTTCCCTTTGATATAGCGGGCTTTCGATTTCCTGAACAGCCGGGCATTCTTATCCGTCTGCGTCCCGGAAAAATGAATCGGTTTCCCTGCAAAATAAAATTTCCTGTAGAAATAATATACCTCTTTTTTCTGTGTTCCGTTGAGCGTCCGGATGATTTCCCTTCTCAGGGGCGGGGTAATCCTTTCATCGCCATCCAGGAACAGAACCCAGTCATTTTTTGCTGCATCAAGGGCCAGATTCCGCTGTGTGGTAAAGTCCTCAAACTGGTGCCGGATGATTTTAACCTTCGGATGAGCCGCAGCAATTTCTATCGTCCTGTCGGTGCTGAAAGAATCCACAATAATGATTTCCTCACAGAAATCGAAGCATTCCAGTACCTCCTTTATGTTTTTTTCTTCATTGTATGTTATGATTAAGGCACTTACATCGATCACAACCTTTTCTGTCATTCCAAATCAAATTTTTCTGTCCTAAAACAGTTTTAATCTTCCAAAGATAAGTTTTAATTTGAAATGAAACATGGAATCTTTGCCCTTTATATCGATACGGCATAATTCATAGGGGCTTTTTGAAGGGAAATAGTTGATTTTGTTGCCAATCCTTACAGCATAATCAATTCCTGCCTTTCCAAGTACGGAAAAGACCGCTTTTTTTTCAGGATCTTTCTTCGGATACTTCCCATAGGGATAAGCCAGGACCCTTGAATAGGGAATATGCTCCCTGTCGAGAATCTGCCTGTTGGTGATGAGGTCTTTTTCTATAAAGTCTGCAGAAACATTCCTGAAATTCTGATGTTCATGGCTGTGGAGGGCAATCTCAAAATAATTCCTGTCGAGATTACGGATGTCCTCAAAGGTCATCATCCGGTAATTCTTATAACCGGCCTCGATATAACGGGTCGGAATAAAAACGGTAGCCTTCAGATTGTATTTTTTAAGCAGGGCAGGAAGATACTCTCCATTGTTTTTATAACCGTCATCAAAGGTAATGATGATGCTTTTCCTTGACGGAACGTTTATTTCACTGAAAAATTTCGGTCTGTATTTATTTTCGCTCAGGTAACGGAATTGTTTCTCCAGATTTTCCAGGCTCACGGTAAGATCCTCATGGCTTTCCTTTTCAATCTGATGGTACATCAGGATCGTCAGCCGGTTCTCCGGGACAAAAAAAAGGTAGAGCCGGAAATAAATGACAATGAAGAGAACGGCGCCAAGAATACTATACAATATCATACTTTCAGTAGAATTTCTGCCCGATTTCAATAAGCCTTATTTTCTCACGCAGTTTCATGTACTTCAGAAAAGTATAATAAGACATGGTCTTGGCGACATAAAATCCTGCAAAACCGTCAAGAAATCCCAGTTTGAAAATATATACCTTGATGAATTCAAACACAGGGCTCATGATGATTTTGAAATTCCGGTATTTCTTGCCGCGTTCAAACATTTTTTCGGCCATCATATCAGAATATGTATTAATCTTGGATACATGATGGTAAATGCTCTTGTAGGTATAATGGTTTAATTTTCCTTCCATCATCCCGGACTTCCGGTCCGTTACCAGGAATTCATGCACTTTATCGTCAGAATAGGCTGCCGCATCTTTCCGGAACAGTCTCTCCCTGGTGACATTGCCCCAGCCTCCGAACCGGATGGTATGGACTCCGAGGTGGTTGACAAATTTTGCTTTGTACACACTGAATTCCGTGCTGGCTGCCGAAACGATCTTTTTTACAGACTGTCTCAGTTCCTCGTCCGGCACTTCATCAGCATCCAGGAAGAGTACCCACTCTTCGGAACACAGGCTGAGGGCGTAATTTTTCTGTTCCCCGTACCCTTCAAATGTTTTTTCAAAGAATCGGGCCTGCGGATATTGCTCCAGACAGATTTGCTTTGTCCTGTCTGTTGAGTAGCTGTCCACTATGATGATTTCATCAGCTATGCTTTTCACGGCATCCAGCAATCTTACAATATTGGCTTCTTCATTGTAAGTGATAACGGCGAGGGAAAGGGCCATATTTACTTGAACGAAAGAATGGTTTTTTCAATAATGCTTACACAGTCCATCAGCTGTTCCTCTGTAATAACCAATGGCGGGGCAAGTCTGATGATGTTGCCATGGGTAGGTTTGGCCAGCAGTCCGTTTTCCTTCAGCTGGAGGCAGATGTTCCAGGCGGTTGAACTCTCCGGTGTATCATTGATAAGGATGGCATTCAGCAGGCCTTTTCCTCTTACTTTGGTAATCAGGGTGCTTTTAGCAATGATTTTTTCAATTTCGGACCGGAATAGTTTTCCCAGTTCCTCGGCTCTGTCGGAAAGTTGTTCTTCTTCCACCACTTCCAGGGCAGCTATGGCTACGGCGCAGGCAATCGGGTTTCCGCCGAAAGTGGAACCATGCTGTCCGGGTTTGATCACATTCATGACTTCATTGTCTGCCAATACTGCCGAGACAGGGTACATGCCGCCTGACAGGGCCTTTCCTAAAATCAGGATGTCCGGCTGTACGTCCTCATGGTGGCAGGCAATTAATTTTCCGGTCCTTGCGATGCCGGTCTGCACTTCATCGGCGATAAAGAGGACGTTGTGTTTTCTGCACAGTTCGGAGGCATGTTTCAGGAAGCCCTCATCCGGAACATAAACGCCGGCTTCACCCTGAATGGGTTCTACCAGGAAGGCGGCAATGCTTCCGGCCTCCCTGTCCAGCACGTCTTCCAAGGCAGCAATGTCATTGTACGGAATTTTGATAAATCCGGGAGTAAAAGGCCCGTAATGCTGGCTGGCATCCGGATCGTTTGAAAAAGAGACGATAGTGGTCGTACGTCCGTGGAAGTTGTTCTCGCAGACAACAATTTTAGCAGCATTCTCAGCAATCCCTTTGACCTCATAACTCCATTTTCTGGCAAGCTTTACCGCTGTTTCCACCGCTTCTGCTCCGGAATTCATCGGCAGCACCTTATCAAAACCGAAAAGGCTGGTGATCTTATGCTCATATTCGCCCAGCTTTGAATTGTAAAACGCTCTTGAAGTCAGGGCCAGCTTTTTAGCCTGTTCAACCAGTGCTTCAACAATGCTGGGATGGGAATGCCCTTGGTTAACAGCAGAATACGCAG
>JAKOOI010000281.1 GCA_022701475.1 Weeksellaceae bacterium | reverse complement strand
CCTAACGCCAACCCTATGAAAGACGAGATCACTTTTGATGATTTTACGAAAATCGACCTGAGAACCGCTACCATTCTGGAAGCTGAAAAAGTGGAAAAAGCTGATAAGCTGCTGAAGCTGAAAGTGGATACCGGTGTTGATGTAAGAACGGTTGTTTCAGGGATCGCGGAAAGCTTTACCCCGGAAGAACTGATCGGCAAGCAGGTGATGATTTTATTAAACCTTGCACCGAGGAAGATCAGAGGCATCGAATCCCAGGGAATGCTGTTGCTGACCACCAAACCGGACGGAAAACTGTCTTTCGTAACGCCGGACGACAGCCATGTGGAAAACGGTATCGAGATCGGATAATTTTACGATAATCTATATTCAAAATGGGCATTTTTTGCCCATTTTTTTTTCAATTATGGTACAGAAAAAAGTTTTACAGAAGCTCACAATTCCTGAACTGGAAAGTTACCTGCGGGAAGGCAGCAGGTTTACACCGGAAGCGATCCGGATGGCTGCTGAGATTCTCGAAGATAGAGGCCGCATTTTTGCAGAGGAGGAAAAGTTCCGCATCCGTGAACTCATCCGGCTTAAAAAAGAAGCGCAGGAGTATAAAAGGCTTGAGCAGGAAGAGCTGCAGAAAGACCACATCACAGACGACCCGGACGCCGTACGGCTGTATCCGCGTGAACTGGTTACCTTGTTCGGGCTTTTTTTCGGATTTATCTCCGGGGCTGTCCTTCTCGCCCTGAATCTCTTCAGGCTGAAAAGATACAAGGAAGGGGTCGGCATTATCTTCTTCGGCATCGCCTATTCCGTCATCCAGTATTTCGGCATCCGGCTGATGTATGAAACGACAGCCGACGATACAATTACAGGATACCGGTGGAGCCCGGAATTCCTGTTTGCCCTGCTGGGTTTCGTCCTGCTTTTTTTCCTGTGGATCGAAACCATCAAAAAGCTTCCGTACCGCGCGGCATCACCGGTGGTTCCGGTCATCATCGGGCTGACGGCTGCTTTCCTGATGTATATAAATTACAACGGGTTACTGCCGTCTTATCTCCTGGTGAGCTTTGCCAGGTAAGAATCTTCTTCCTGCAGTACTCTTTCGATCCTGAAACCGTTGTTTTCAGCGGCATTTTTCAGGGTATTGAAATCGAGGTACAGCCACTTGACCGGGTCCTCCGATTGCCCTTTGTAATGCACCACGTAATCCAGTTCGCCGTAATAGCCTTCCGCCGGAATATAGACACCGCCGTCTTCATCCGCATCGAACATGTAGATGATATCTGTACTGTCAATCAGGACCTGCCCGCCGTCATTCAGCAGGGAATGCAGCTTTTTCAGGTAGATGTCGATCACCTGCAGGCTCTGGAAGATCCCGGTGCCGTTCATCAGCAGCAATACCGTATCAAATCCCGGCTCCGCAAACTGCAGCATGTTTCCGCAGACGGCCTGCCGGATGCCTCTTGCCTTACAGACCTCAATGGACTTAGGTGAAATATCCAGTGCCGTTACGTCCAGTCCTTTTTCCTGTAAATACAGGGAATGCGAACCGGCACCGGCACCGATATCCAGCACTTTTCCGCGGGACAGGTCCAGGGCTTTCTGCTCAAGGGCATTCATCTCTTCATATTCCCGGAACAGATAGGCCACCGGAAGTTCATCCAGTTCGGAAATGGAAGTTTCGGTCTGCAGGTCTTCCGGAGTATTGTCATGATAATAGTCGTGGATCGCTTGGCCCATCAGGTCTTTCATAATGCAATTTTTAGGACTGCAAAGATAGGGTTTTCGGGTTAAAACGGCAGCCGGAAATATCAATCACAGATAAAAAATTAAACCTGCGCGTGCCGGCTTATATTTGTATATTTGAAGCCGGAGGACTGATAATCATCCTTTATTGACATGATGACTATGAAAACCATGAATTACACAAAGCTGCTGTTTTTCCTGCCCTTATTTTTACTTCTATGTGCCGGCCATCTGTCTGCACAAACGGAGACTGTAAGGAAAATCGACTCACTGGTAAAACATGCGGACTCCGCAGGGATATTCAATGGAAATATACTGGTTTCCGAAAATAACAGGATCATCTATGAAGCGTCTTTTGGCTTTACCGATGTTGCAAAACAGGAAAAGCTGAATAAAAACTCCAGGTTTCATCTGGGTTCCATCACCAAGGAGTTCAGTGCCGCAGCACTGATGCAGCTTGAAGAAAAGGGAAAGCTGAAACAGTCTGATAAAGTTTCTGAAATGATCCCTGAGCTTCCGGCCTGGGCAGACGAAATAACACTTAAAGATCTTTTGCAGTACAGCAGCGGGCTTCCTAAAATCAACTGGAAAAACATTAAAAATGACCAGGATGTTTTCAATGGCTTACGGGCTGTTGAAAAGCTGGATTTCACACCCGGCTCCCGGTATGATTATAACAACAACACCATCTTTTTACGGCATTTCGTGATTGAACACGTTACCGGGATGCCTTATAAAGCCTATGCTGAAAAGTTCATTTTCAAACCTGCCGGAATGAAATATTCAGTGATGACGCCTTTTATGCAGGAGAAAAATATAGCTAAAGGTTTTAAAAATACAGGCGTACAAGACCCTGCAGAGCCGGCCATCACCGGAGGAACCTATGCAACGGCCCGCGACCTGATGAAATGGGCGGAGGCTTTGCATGCCGGGAAAATCATCAGTAAACAATCGCTGTATATCCTTGGACAGGGTTTTCCCGTTGAAGACAGCGAGTCGGCACTCGGTCATGCTGTATACAGCAACCGGAAACTGACAAGGCATTTTCACCAGGGAAGAGCCGGAAGCTTTGAAGCCGTGCTGTTTTCAGATCCCGTAAGAAAGATCAATATCATCATTCTGAGCAACAGCAGCGCCGGAAACCTGCCGGCTCTTTCGGATGCCATCCGTTCTGTTTTCGGGCTTAAAAACCCGGATTCCTGAAAGTAAATAATACAACTATTTATAGACAACGGTTTACGAAACACGGCCATTGAGAAAACAAAAAGAATATATCTGAAAACAACCAGCGATGGTTATTTATCTGAACAATCAGATTATCCCAATGAAACTCATTTTAACCTACCTGAGCTGGGCCATCCTGTTTTTATTGTTAACCTACCATACCGGAATATAGGCAGATTTTATAGCATCGTATTCAAACTTAGTGATCATTCCGCTTCTTATTCTTCTGGTTATTATTAATATTATATTGATTTATCATTAT
>JAKOOI010000261.1 GCA_022701475.1 Weeksellaceae bacterium | reverse complement strand
TGCAAATACAAAGTAGACTGCACTTGCCACTGCTAAAAACGCCACCAAGAAAAATAAAAACTGGTCCATTATTTTACGGCTTTTTTCTGTTTCTCGGATTGTCTTTCGGTGATATCAATCCTTTCATTTATTTTTTCAACTAATTTATCTTTTCCGTAGATAAAGGAACCTCTGTTGGTTTCCACATCTACCAGACGGTCGGTCAGGTAAATTGCGGATTTAGGGCAGGCTTCCTCACACATTCCGCAGAAGATGCATCTCAGCATATTGATCTCGTATACGGAGGCATATTTTTCTTCCCGGTACAGGTCTTTTTCCTCTTTGGTCCTTTCGGCAGCGGTCATGGTGATTGCTTCTGCCGGGCAGGCTACGGCACAAAGTCCGCAGGCGGTGCATCTTTCGCGGCCTTCCTCGTCTCTTTTCAGGACGTGCTGGCCTCTCCAGATTTCTGCTCTCGGTTTCTGTACTTCCGGATAGGAATATACGGCAGGTGCCCCTTTCAGCACGGTTCTTACAGCATGCTTGAAGGTGATCCCCATTCCCGTAAAGATCGCAGGAAGGTAGATTTTCTCAGCAAGGGTCATTTCTTTATTGGAAACAACTTTTGATCTGTTGGTAAGTTTCATTTATTTTTTATTATTAAATGTTAGAAGATGAATATGGGAATCCAGATTATCCTGTTTTGCCCTGTCTCACCGTCACATTATCAAATTTTCAAATTAATTAATTTTCAAATTTACTAATTGGCAAAAGCTAAAATGACAGCTCCTGTAATTAATAAATTCACCAGTGCCATCGGGATGAGCGTTTTCCATCCCAGGTGCATCAGCTGGTCGTATCTGAACCTAGGAAGCGTCCATCTGATCCACATAAAGATCAGGATACCGATGATGGTTTTGGTAAGGAAAGCTACAATACTTAGGATTCCTGCTGTATTTTCTCCCCAATGCTGGGTTACCCATTCGATCCCCGGATAATTATACCCGCCGAAGAACAATACTACCATAAAGGCGTTGGAGATAAACATATTCACATATTCCCCGAACATATACAGACCCAGTTTCATGGATGAATATTCCGTGGAGTATCCGGTTACCAGCTCAGACTCACACTCCGGTAAGTCGAACGGGTGCCTGTTGGTTTCTGCCAGGGCGGCTACGATGAAAACGAGGAAGGCCACCGGCTGATAGAAAATATTCCAGTTCATTCCGGAAACCCATGGGATGAATCCCCATAATTTACCGTGGGTCTGGCTCTCGGTAATTTCTTTCAGGTCAAGGCTTCCTGTCATCATGATGATGGAAAGCAGGGCAAGACCCATTGCCAGTTCATAGGAGATCATCTGCGAGGATGCACGGATAGCTCCTAATAATGAATATTTGTTGTTGGAAGCCCAGCCCCCGATCATGATTCCGTAGACCCCGATGGAAGCCATTCCGATAATGAAAAGAACTCCTACGTCAATATTGGCCACCTGCAGGTCATAGGAAGTCCCTGCAATATTTAAACTTTTACCCCATGGGATAACCGCTCCGGTAATCAGTGAAATGAACATCACCAGGGACGGTCCCAATACGAAAAGGAATTTTTCTGCATTGGCAGGTGTAAAATCTTCCTTGAAGAAGAACTTTCCACCGTCAGCAAGAGGCTGCAGCAACCCGAAAGGCCCGGCCCTGTTCGGCCCGATCCTGTCCTGCATGATAGAAGCTACTTTTCTTTCCGCCCAGGTAGAGTAGGCGGCAATCGTCAGCGAGAGCAGGAAAAGTGCCAGTACGAGTATCAGTTTAAATGTAATTAAATCCATTTTTATTATAGTTTGAAATCTGAAATTTGAAATCTGAGAATACTCCCTGTTTTCAAATTTTCAAATTAATAAATTTTCAAATTTTATTTTTCGTCTTTTCCGCTGATTTCTTTGGCCATCGGATTATCCAGTACCCTCAGTTCGTCTTTCGGCTTTTCGTAATGGTTCAGGGAAATTACAGAATGCCTGTCGATATGTCTCGGGCCTTCGATATTCCAGTCGGAAAGCTCTTTTCTTTCGAAACGGCAGGTATCGCAGATGAATTCTTCCACTTCTCCCCACTGGTCTTTCCTGGCGGTTACCCTTACGATTTCGTTTCCTTTCATCCATACCACTGCTTTTCCGGAACATTTTCCGCAGTTGCAGGTGGCATTCATAGGCTTGGTAAACCATACGCGGCTGGCGAAACGGGCTGTCCTGTCGGTAAGTGCTCCCACCGGGCATACATCGATTACGTTTCCGATGAAATCATTATCCAGTGCTTTGTTCAGATATGTTGAGATTTCCGCATGGTCGCCTCTGAAAAGGATGCCGTGCTCTCTTTCTCCCGTAAGCTGGTTGGCTGCCAATACACATCGTGCACACAGGATGCACCGGTTCATATTCAGCTTGATGTTCGGACCGAGGTCGTCTGCATCATAGGTATTTCTTTCGAATTCTGTTCTGGTCGTTTCGTTTCCGTATTCATACCCGAGATCCTGAAGGTGGCATTCACCGGCCTGGTCACATACCGGGCAATCCAGCGGATGGTTCAGCAATAAGAATTCGGTAACGGCTTTTCTGCCTTCCTGGGCTTTTTCGGAGGAAAGGTTTTTCACTTCCATTCCGTCCA
>JAKOOI010000247.1 GCA_022701475.1 Weeksellaceae bacterium | reverse complement strand
ATTCACAATCCATTTGTTTTCAAAATCGATAAATACGGCAAAGTCCTCAAAAAACAGAAATTCTCCAGGGAAGTTCCGGAGGATATGAATGCGGAATCGTACAATATCATTCCGCTGGTTTTTCCTTCGGAAACGGTGGAAGAAGGTTTTTCCTGGAAGGAAAAAGTGGCCAGCCCGCTGATGAAATCCATGTCGGTTTCCAATACTTATACTTACAAAGGAACTAAGGATCAGCGTGTTGAAATTTCCGTACGGTCCATGATGCCGGGCTTCAGTGGTTTTACGGATGATATGGAGATTGAGGGGAAATACCTCTTTGACCGGAAAACCGGGGTACTGATTTCTGCAGAAAGGAATATGCCTGTACAGACAGGCGGTGGGACGGCTTCTTTCAGCATCACGCCGAAAATCCAGGGATTCAATTAACCTTTAAAATGCTGTGATGTCCATTAAATTTCTTGCTGAAGACGACAGGCCCCGGGAGAAGTTTTTATCAAAAGGTAAAAATGCGCTTTCTGATTCCGAACTGCTGGCGATCATCATGAGAAGCGGCAGCCGGGAGGAGACCGCTGTGGAACTTGCCCGGAAAATCCTGAATTCAGCAGGGCACAGCTGGCATCAGCTCAGCCTCATGTCTGTAAAAGACCTGATGAAATTCAAAGGGGTGGGAGAAGTGAAGGCCATTGCCATTGCTACGGCGCTTGAAATTGGCAGGCGGAGAGCAGCACAGGAAGTCCCGGAAAAGTCGCTGATCACTGGCAGCAGTGACGGCTATCAGATCCTCAGGAAATACCTGTCAGATTTGAGAACTGAAGAGTTTTGGGCCATATTCCTGAACCAGAGCAACCGGGTTCTCCATTTCACCCAGCTGACCCAGGGCGGAATCAATCAGTCCATTGTAGACATCAGGATCCTTTTTAAAACGGCACTGGACCATTATGCGACAGCTCTGATCATCGCCCATAACCATCCTTCCGGAAACCTGAAACCCAGCAAGGAAGATCTCGAAATAACGCGGAAAATAAAAGAGGCCGGAAATATGCTGAATATAAAGCTTCTGGACCATCTGATTATAACACAAAACTCATATGTCAGCCTTTCGGACGACGGATTATTATGATAAGGAGATTGAAATACCATGAAATTGATTTCGTAAAGTATACCGAATGTCTCGAAAGTTCGGAACAGCGGAAGTATTCTGCTGCCGTCGCTTTTCTCGATATTGCCGCATTTAAAAATTGGGAGCTGCTGGTATACGGAGATTATGAAGCGATAATGCCGGTTCCGTATATCCGTAAATTTGGTTTCAAAATAGCAGTGAATCCCCGACTTTGCCAGCAGCTTGGCATTTTCTCACGGAAAGACGACCCGGAAATCAATGATTTGTTTCTGAAAAGCCTTGAGAAAAGATACAATGTATGGTATTATGCTTTCAATGATGGGAACGCTTTCAGCCAACCTTTACATCAGCGAAAAAATTTTCTTATTTATCCTGAAGAATATGAAACGGTAAGAAAGAAGTACTCGCCGAAAAGAAAAAGAAAGCTGAGGCTGGATGAGGAAGTGTCTGCTGTGTCAGAAGTCAGGGATATAAGCATGTGCGAAGCCTTTAGCTTTATAAAAGACCAGATGATCGGTGTGAAAAATAAAAAAGAGAGGGATACCTTTCTTAAGATTTATAAGGGGTTTGCCGATACAGGGAATCTGTCTGTTTCTGCTTTCCTGTATCAAGATAAAATCATTAATGCCATTGCTTTATATCGTGATGCCAAAACTACCGCTCTGCTGGGAACCTTCAATGATAAAAATTATGTGAAACTTTCCGGTTCATGCGTAGTCATCGATTACGCCATCCGGGAGAGCATAGCACAGAGGATATTTGATTTTGAAGGCAGCGAAATTCCTGCCGTAGAAGAATTTTTCAGGGGTTTCCGTCCTGAACTGAAACCATACGGTGTCATCCGGAATTCAAAGACCGACCTCTTCAAAAAAGGGTTAGGGCTGCATGATTTTTAATAAAAGTCTGCCTCACCGGAAGTGAAGCAGACTTTAGAATGATCTGATCCTATTCTTTCACAAACTTTTTATTAGAATGGAATTTGGAATCCGTGTCAGTAATGTCAATAAAATAGATGCCTTTCAGTAGGTTCGAGATCTCTATGGATACCGTACCTCCGATTGTCATCTTTTTCTCAAAGACCAGCCGGTTACTCATATCGAAGATTTTAACAATGCTGTTTTTGAGATCCTTATCCGATTTGACAAAAAGGTGATCCCTGGCAGGCACCGGATATATACTGATCTGGTCACCGGCAGTTCCGATCGTTTTCGGAGCATTGCCTTTAGATGCATACCGAGCCTGATCTGCGGGAACAGCCGGACGCGGGCTGAATACCCTACAGGTATTGGTATTATCAATATATAAATAATGGCTCTTTCCGGGTCCCGGCTCCAGGAATGTATCGGTATCCAGAATAATACTCTGCCTGGCCTTGAAATTAACGTTGGCATGATCCGTAAAGCTTTCCTTCTGAATTCTGATGGATTCTGCAGAATTGGTAAGTTCAAAATCCCATTTATTAAAATTCCTGTCCTTGATAAGAACTTCCCCGCCGTTTGAAGGATTCATCTGCCACGCCATTTTTGTAGCTTTACCTGCGTTCATTCTTCCGGCCCCCAGTTTCCCTACATAGGGTTGGTTTTCAGGAATATTATCCAGGTTTGCTGATGTGAGTTTTAGAATGCTTTCTACTTCATCTGGATTCAAACAGTTATTTACCGAGTACATTAAAGCTACAACTCCGGCAACCTGAGGTGCAGCAATTGAAGTTCCCCAGGCGCCGCCATAGGCGCTGTCATTATCTGCCAATGCTCCCAAAACATTCACTCCGGGTGCTCTCAAATCTACCATATCATTATGCTGATGGGTCGTGTTGGGATTTCCGATGATTTCTTCAACACGGTCTTCCCAGGAATAAGGTAAGTTGTTATACGTATAGCCTACATCAAAATAGCCTACACTGGAAATGCTCATCACATGATTGTAACTTGCCGGATAAACGTAATTGTCAGGACCACCGCATGTTCCGCCATTACCGGCAGCCACAATCATGACTGTTCCGTTATCATGTATCTCGTCAACAACAAGCTGGTCTATTGCGCTGTAGCTGCATGAGTTATACCAGCTTGCATTTACTACCCTCGCTCCGTTCTGTGACAAAACCAGTAAGGTATTCATCATACTGCCGTCATACATATATTTGAAGAGAACACCGGAGTTAAAGCCTGTACCTGGAATTCCTTTATTGTTATCTGTATTTGCCGCGGCCTGGCTTGAAACAGCCGTTCCATGAAAATCAGGGGTCAATGTACCAGTTGTCAGGCTTGTTACTTTTCCTGCTAAATCCTCATGGGTAGTTCTGATAGGGGTATCACTTATCCCTATTTTAAATGCCGGATCACCGTGCGTATAATCCCAGGCCTCTTTCACGTTTATCAGTTCAAGGCTTTTTATCGGATTTGAATTTCCTGAAGGAAAGTAATAATCATTGGGAATATACAATAATCCCGGCCTGAATGTTTCTTCAATCAGGGGAAAATAGGTAGTAAAGTTTTTCAGTTCTTCTGCAATTCCTTCTTCTTTTGTTTCCAGAAGATATATGCTCTGCAGGTAAGGTGTCCGTGAGGTTGGAAATGCTTTTTCAAATGAATTGATATTATACTTTGAAAAAACCTTCGTAATCCGTTCATCAGAATGCAGTACTGTAATTTTGCCTTTATTGCTGGTTACTTTCGGAGCACTGTTCTCATCTGAAACCTGAATGTAATATAATTTGTTTTGGCCGGATGAAAAGAAACTCGCTAATAATAACAAGGGAAGTATTTTACTTTTCATCTTTGTATATGGTATTTTTAATTTTCTGGATTTCTTTTTGTTGCTGGATCAAGTGAAGGGTGAGTTCTTCAACCTTTTTCAGCAAAAGAATGTTCATTTCTTTAAGCTCTATACCTTCCCGTATAGCTTCTTCGGTTGAGGGAACTTCCGGAAGATGCTTGTTAGCCTTAATATAACCTTCAAGGCTATTGAGGTCCATTAATTGATAGGAATCATCAAATACGTAATCCGCCCAGCCATTACTGGCGGCAATATCTACTTTTACTTTTTCCGTCCGGATTCCGTCTTTTATAAACATACGGTAGTTATTACAATCCGAGCATGCAGCATTCGGGTTGGTTCCTAAATAAAGTTTTCCGTTTGCCCGTAGAGACATGATCCATCCGTAATTTGCAGCAGTAGGCCATCCGGCCACATCGATAATACCCGGGTTATTCGGCTGGTACTGGGTAAACCGCAGAAAAACCAGTGAATTTCCGTTATCATGGTTGGCCCCGTCATTTCCGACATAAAAGGTATCGCTGGTAATATCCGTTACCACTTGCGTCCTTCCCGAAACCTTTAATGCGATATCATTAGCAGGCGCGCCTGCAATACCGACATTTCCACTGGTATTCAGCCTGATCCTTTCCTTATTGCCTGTTTTAAGAACAAGATCCTGACTGTCTGAAGTTCCAAGATAATGGGTTGAAGGATTGGTTCCGGAGTTTCCGTTGATGTTCCAGGATTGTGCCATTGATACAGAGCTGATGGCCACAGCAATTGCAAGAATTGTTTTTTTCATGATTATTAAATTTGTTTTAGTTTTGTAAAGCTAATAAATTACAGCTGAAAAAACATAATAAAATGTTAATAAAAAGCAAAAATATTGTTAAATTTATTTTAACCCTCCATTTATGTATCATGTCTTACTACCTGTACACCCATCCGTATTATAATGCAGATATAGAGGCCTATATGGGACTGGTGTACAAAGCAAGATATCCTGATATGAAAATTGAAGACATCCATAAAAAAGTATACGATGAACTTAAAAGGAAGAAGCCGGAAACCGGCCAGGTGAATGTTGGAAGACAGGAAGATGCTGCCGGGGACAATTCCTATTATCATATCTTATCTGAGAATCCGAAAGCTTATGAAGAAGAACTTCAGTTTTTTTCAGTGAAGCCGTTTTATAATTTCATCAATTCGCTTTTTTTCAGGATCGGATTCGAAGCTTCTGCCGCAACCTTCCTGATTACGATTATCTCCTATATTCTGACTCTGATTCTGATTTTTATATTTTTACTGAATGTTCTTAAAAACCATTATCTTTCCTTGCTTTTCACCGTAGCCCTTTCATTGTTCAAGCCTTTACTTGATACTTCCCGCCATGCCACCCCGGACGGTCTTTCCACTTTCCTTTTGCTCCTGACATTTTATTACGCAGTAATGAAAAGAAACCTGTTTGCAGCGGCCATTTCCGGAATGCTCTGCATTCTTACGCGGCCTGAATATTTTATCTTCTACAGTTTTTTAATGGCCCTGCTGTTCCTGTTCAGGAAAGATTTCGGGTTTCGCAGCAGAGAAATTGCTTTCACATTCATATACTTCGCGCTCACTTTCGGGCTGATCCAGTATTTCAATCGGATTCCATGGCCGGTACTTTTCATGAATCAGTTTACACAGGTACAGATCTATCCCATTTCTGCTCCGGATCCGTTCAGTTTTCATGATTATCTGAGTTGCATTAAAGGAAAATTACTGATTGAATTCAACTCCTCTTATTTTCCACTGCTTCTTATTTTTATTGTTATGATTCTGGACCATAAAGCCCTGATGAAAAGGAGCCGGTACAGTCTGGCTTATGCAGGGTTGTATGCTGCCATATACATAACGGTAATCCTACGGTTTTTTATGTTTCCGACGCTGGTCAACAGGATGATGGTGGGCTTTTATCTCCTCATTATTCTATCCCTCATTGCTTATCAGCATAAGAAAAGGAAGATAATGGAAAAGACTGCTTAATTATTCTAAAATTATTAGTAATTTCGCTACCTCAAATTATGACAGGCTTTTCAGGATATTTACCCTATGCTTTTGCATTGATTATTGCAATTCCGTTTCTGGTTTTGCTCAGACAATTTGTATTTACCTACATCAGGCTTAAGGAGCAGGAGCTGAAAATGCTTTCTGTAAAGTCGAATTCGGGGAACAAAACCCAGTCATACGAAAGAATGACCCTTTTCCTGGACCGGATAAAGCCTTCACATCTCATTCAGAAATTTGATAAAGGGCTTGCCGTTCACGAGTTTATCTTCCTTACCGAGAAATCCGTCAATGAAGAATTCGATTATAATTCTTCCCAGCAGCTGTACCTTACAGCCAATTCGTGGAAGAATATTGTAGATTCGAAGAATGCCGTGATCAGCCTGCTTCATCAGACCTATGAAGCCATGGGCGCAAATAGCGACCTCGAGGAATTCAAAACCGTTTTCCTGATGACGTATATGGAAGGTGAAGACTATATTTCGGCAACCATTCAGGATCTGAGAAAGGAAATTATCATACTGGCTTAATTAAAAAAATAAATATAATTAAATAATGATTCCAAATTTTAAAGCACATCCATGGCATGGAATTTCTGCAGGCGAAGAAGCCCCGGACGTTGTAAATGTTTTCGTGGAAATCGTTCCTTCGGACACGATCAAATATGAAGTGGATAAAGAAACAGGATTTCTGATGGTAGACAGGCCTCAGAAGTTTTCAAATATTATTCCGGCCTTATATGGTTTCGTGCCAAGAACGTACTGTGATAATGCGGTAATGAAACTTGCGGTTGAAAGAGGTGCTACGGATGTTACCATGGGAGACCATGATCCGCTTGATATCTGTGTTTTGAGCTCTCACAACATCCACTCCGGTGGCCTGCTGATGAAAGCCATTCCGATCGGCGGTTTTAAAATGATCGACGGCGGAGAAGCAGATGATAAAATTGTTGCCGTCATGATCGGTGACCACGCATTCGGACACTTCAGGGATATCGCAGAACTTCCCGAAGCGGAAGTAAAGCGGTTAATGCACTATTTCCTTACCTATAAAAACTTACCGGATGAGCCTGCCAAATGCAGAATTCAGGAGGTTTACGGAGCGGAACATGCGAAGAAAGTAATCAAAGCTTCGCAGGATGATTATGCAGCCAACTACGGAGGATAACTGAAAATTTTCCTTTATAAAATACAAGACAGATGCATTCATCTGTCTTTTTTGTTTTTCTGACCGCAGCTTCAATGCTGCTGACAGTTCTTTTCCTTAAGTCAGGATAAGTTCATGGCTTCCCGATATCTTTTCCGTACCACTCATCAGAGTCAGCGTGAGGCCGGAAGGAAAACT
>JAKOOI010000235.1 GCA_022701475.1 Weeksellaceae bacterium | reverse complement strand
CGTTTGGCAGGCATTTCAGCAGAAACATAATGGAATCTCCGGTTGGTCCTTTCCGGGCCGCCTTCTCCGGCAAACATCCGGGTAGGATCTTCTCCGGTCCTCTTAAAAGGATAAATTCCGGCAGTATAAGGGAAGCCTCCCGGCAGGTTTTCCTGGCCTTTCCATTTAATCAGGTCGCCCCAGTCGGTGTATTTCGGTAAAGCGATTTTCGGGATTCTCAGATGGGATAAAGACTCTGTTGAGGTTTCCACCTTTATTTCCTTGCCTCTTACGAAATAGGAATAAAACTCTTCATGGAATGCTTTTTTCGTATCGTCCCAGGTTTTCAGGAAGTCGATGTTTTCCTGCTGAAGTTCCTTTTCTGCTTTCTGGTATTCGGCATCCAAGGCTTCATTGGAGATGATTTTTTTTACGCCTTCGATATGGTACATCTTTCTGGCCAGTTCCGCCTGTTTTTCAACGGTGGCGTCATACTGCCTGTTGTTTTCAACAATTTCAGAAAGGTAACGTACCCTTTTCGGCGGAATAATGGTTACTTCATCCGTAATTTCCTGTTCCACAAAACCCTGAAGGCCCAATCCTGAATATTTTGCATTGACTTTCTCTACCAGCCTGTTGTACAGCTCCGTGGTCCCATGGTCGTTGAACTGGGAAGCTTTTGTGGCATAGACCGGCATTTCATCCAGCGGCTGCTCCCACAGCAGGTGGTTCCGCTGGAACTGTTTCCTGACAGCCTGAAGGGCATCCAGCGCGCCGCGTTTATCCGATTTGTTTAACGCAATCAGGTCCGCATAATCCAGCATATCTATTTTTTCCAGCTGTGTGGAGGCGCCGTATTCAGGGGTCATTACATACATCGAGACGTCTGCAAAATCGGATACTTCCGATCCCGATTGTCCGATCCCTGAGGTTTCCAGGATGATAACATCTGGATGCGCCAGTTTCAGGACATTTAACGCAGACTGTATAAACGGGGAAACGGAAACGTTGTTTTCCCTGGTGGCCATGGAACGCATATAGATCCTCGGATCATTGATGGCATTCATACGGATCCTGTCGCCGAGAAGGGCGCCTCCCGTTTTCTTCTTGGACGGGTCTATGGAGATAATGGCCATTTTTTTATCCGGATTGGAGCGGATAAACCGTCTTACCAGCTCATCGGTAAGGGAAGATTTTCCGGCACCGCCGGTTCCGGTAATCCCGATCACCGGGATATTCAGGTCTTTGGATCTTTCGTCGATTGCCTGTATCAGCTCCGGCTTTTCTTCGGAGAAGTTTTCCACCGCAGAGATGATTTTGGCGATGCTGGTAGGGTTCTCAAAGCTGATGGAGTTGAGATCCTGTGCGGTGGCTTCTTTGCCGGTAGCAAAGTCTGAACGCTGCACCAGGTCATCGATCATTCCCTGAAGCCCGAGCTCACGGCCGTCATCCGGAGAATAAATCCTGTCGATACCGTAGTCCATCAGTTCTTTGATCTCCTCCGGCAGGATAACGCCGCCGCCGCCGCCGAAAATTTTAATCTGCGGCGAATTTTTTTCCCGTAGCAGATCGTAGATGTATTTGAAATATTCATTGTGGCCTCCCTGATACGAGGTCAGGGCAATGGCATTGGCATCTTCCTGGATAGCAGTATTCACTACCTCCTCAGCGGATTTGTCGTGTCCGAGGTGGATCACTTCGCATCCTGTTCCCTGGATCACGCGGCGCATGATGTTGATTGCTGCATCATGTCCGTCGAACAACGAAGCGGCAGTTACAATTCTTACTTTATTTGTCGGGGTATATTTTTGGGTTTCCATAAAAATCTAGAAAATTTCTGAATTTCCAAATATAACAATAAAATAACAACCGGTTATTGGGATTTATGTGTTTGATTTTTAATGAAATATAATTTGTATGCAAAGAGGAGGTGTCACAAACGAAGTGTGTGAGGAAAAACCTGTTGTTTGCTTTTATCCTGATATGTTCAGGGGTTTCAGATTAAAAATAGCTATTTTTGCATCTTATTAGGATCAGGATATGAAAAAGGCACTGCTGTATTTTGCGTTGGGAACGGTTTTAAGTTTTTTAATCAATTATCTTTTCTACAGTTCGGAGAACATCGGGCTTGATGTATTTTATGCGCTCGCATTCGGACTGGCATGGGGAATCGCCTATTACCTGGATACACCTGATTTTACACTGGTTCAGAAATTCGGGCTGTCTTTTGCAGCCATGGGCGTGCTGGTACTGGCAGGAGCTCTGGTTTTCAGCCTCGAGCTCGCCATTCCTTCTATCCTCAAATTTTCTACCGTATTTGTGGCGTATTACCTGATTGCCAGCTTCAGGGCAAACAAAACGCTCAGACGGTAACCGATTACTGTTAAAAAAATCACGTTATTTTATCCACAGGGATAAAAATCAAAAAGAGCCAATTGAATTAGCTCTTTTCTCTACTTTTTCGTGTCTTTAGAATCTTCTGATTTTTTCCGCAGATTTCCTAACAATTTTTATGCCGTAACAAAGGTTTCCGTAATCCCGGCTGGCGGTTCCCGGGCAAGGGTACTGAGATTAAATAAAATATGTTTTTGCGTTACAAAAATAATTTGTACCTTTGCACACCCTTTTAGGGGAAAATTATGTTTAATCTTTAACTAAAACGTGTGAATACATTAAGTTACAAAACTGTTTCAGCGAACAAAGCTACTGCTAATAAAGAATGGGTTGTGGTAGACGCTGAAGGACAACCGTTAGGAAGACTCGCTTCTACGGTTGCAAAGATTTTGAGAGGTAAGCACAAAACAAATTACACACCTCACGTAGACTGTGGTGATAACGTAATTGTTTTGAACGCTGGGAAAGTTACCCTTTCCGGAAACAAGTGGAACGACAAGACGTATATCTGGCATACCGGTTACCCTGGTGGACAGAAGTCTATGACTGCGGCTGAACTTCAGAAAAAGGATTCTTTAAAAGTATTGGAAAAATCCGTAAAAGGAATGCTTCCGAAAAACAGATTAGGATCTGCATTGCTTAAAAACCTTTATCTATATGAAGGAACTGAGCACAAGCACGAAGCTCAACAGCCGAAAACAATTAATGTTAACGAATTTAAATAATTAATTATGTCTATAGTTCACAAAATCGGAAGAAGAAAAACTTCTGTAGCCAGAGTTTATGTAAAGCCGGGTTCCGGGATTATTACAGTAAACGGTAAAGAGGCTGCAACTTATTTCTCTACAGACGTGATGGTTTATAAATTAAACCAGCCGTTTATCCTTTCTGAGACTGTTGGTCAGTATGACGTTACCGTAAATGTTTTCGGTGGTGGTAATACAGGTCAGGCAGAAGCTATCAGATTAGGTATTTCAAGAGCTTTATGCGAAATCAATGCTGAGTTCAGACTGGCTCTGAAACCTGCAGGTTTACTTACGAGAGACGCTAGAATGGTGGAAAGAAAGAAGCCAGGTCAGAAGAAAGCAAGAAAGAGATTCCAATTCTCAAAACGTTAAAAAAGCGTATGGCTATTGGCTTATGGCGGATAGCTTTAGAAAAATTTTTAAAAAATTATTTTTTAACCCAAAGCTGGAAAGCCAGTTGCCAACAGCAATCAGCCAACAGCAACTTTGCCCGTTACGTTTAGCATCCAAACGCTTCTCCCATCTAAAGAAGTTGTTGATTGTTTAAAAGACGGAAAGTAAACTAACAAAAACAGAAAACATGGCAAAAGCAAATGTAAAAGACCTTTTAGAGGCTGGCGTACA
>JAKOOI010000232.1 GCA_022701475.1 Weeksellaceae bacterium | reverse complement strand
AAAGTATTTTTAGCCTTGTACCGCTGGTACCGGTCGAAAATCTGATGATCGGTATATAAAATGAGTTTGTGTCCGTGATCTACAAAGCCTTCATGAAGCTCGGATCTGAAGCTTTTGAAAGGAAGTTCGCGCTCCAGCTCCTCAAAAATCATTTCAAGCCGCTCTTTCTGTTTTTCCGATGAAAAGGAAATCCATATGTCATACCCTTCTTTGTGCTTTTCTTCCAGGTCTTCTGCCAGCATCTCGAAATTCTTGTTAAAAGAAGGCTGCGGAACCTGATCTGTCTTAATTTCTTCCAGGGCCGGCAATCCTTCAATCGGGACACTTCCGAAATCCAGGGTCCTGAATTTCTTGTAATCGAATAGGAATTCCTGATCGGATATAAAAAGCTCCTGAGGGGAACGATGGGCAATGTCTTTGCTCAAAGAATCATATTTCTCAATTGATTTTTCATAAAATGCCTTCAGCTTCTGCATCCCCAGGATCCCGTTCTTTGAAATCACAATACTTTCTTCAGGCAACAGCTGAAGAAGGGAAACCCGGCTTCCGGTTACGGTAAAATTCATATTGGATACCAGCTGAAACCCTTTTATTTTTTCCAGCGACAACTGCGTCTCAATATCAAATGTCTTGATGCTCTCTACCTCATTGCCGAAGAAAGTAATCCGGTAAGGCTGTTCATTGGAAAATGAAAAAACATCCACAATTCCTCCCCTCACCGAAAATTCCCCGGGCTCGGAAACAAAATCGGCCTGCTGGAAATGATAATGGTTAAGCAATTCGTCAACAAAATCAAAATCGAGTTGGTCACCCACTTTTATGTGGTGGGAAATTGCCTTGAAATCTTCCTTCTTCAGCACTTTTTCAGACAGGGCACCGGCATAAGCCACGATAACCTTCGGCGACTTTCCGGAAGTGATCCTGTTGATGGCCTCCGTTCTCAGCACCAGGTTCGCATTCTGTGTCTTCTCCACCTGATAAGGTTCAAGATGGGTGGCCGGAAAATAAAGGACACTGTCTTTTCCCAGCAGGTCTTCCATTTCCGTATTGGCATACAATGCTTCTTCCTTATCATCCAGAATATAAAGGATATACTTTTTTTGGGTAAGGAAAAGCGCTGCGGTAAGAAGCGAAGCCGAGGATCCGGCGTTTCCTTTTACAGCAATGTGCCGGCGGCTTTCCGGAAGGGTAAGAATCTCTTTCCCGAATTCCTTCTGAAGCAGGTGCGGAAGAAATTTTTCGTTGATGGTTTTTAACTGCATACGTGTTGGCGGTATAAACGGCAAAAGCGATTCCGGGATATTCCGGAACCGTTTTTGACTGTAACAAATATAATGCTAATTTTCTCATCAGGAAAATACCGGCCTTTTTACCACCCTCTTCAATGATCCGTAAGATTATTCTGTGCATAGCTTATCCGGTCTTCTGAATACGGCATTTCCCTTTAATGGCATACTGTTTGAAAACGTTCACTTACTTAAACATGTAAAGAAATAGTATTATGAAAAAAGCAATCAGAATTTTAGGCTTGTTCCTGCTCACCTTCTTTGTCATTACGAGCGTCGCATGTAAAGATGATGACGATCCGGCAGACAATGACTTCTTCGCAGGCACATACAGGGGAAGCATTTCCTACAATGACGGAGGGAGTACCAACACCAGCACCAATGACGGAAGCGTATTTGTAACGAAAATCGCAAGCGGAACCAAGTACAACTTCAGGTTCTCCAACGGAATTCCGGATCTTAACGGTCTTGAATTTCAGAAAACGGGAGATAACACGCTGGTAATGGTAGGTTCAAACCAGACGGTATATGTGCGTATCGACAATAATGATCTGAAAATGTTTTATACAGCCGACGGAAAAACATGGACCGCCAACTGTAAGAGATAACCAACTTTCATACATATGTTAGACCTGCTTCCCTGCTTGTGAGGGAAGCAGGTTTTTTTTATAGTATAGTAACAGCACATTGGGCAGCCCTGCCGTTTTAAGGCATCGGTTCAGCAGAAATTCCGGTTCAGGAATTCACCTGTTTAATCTTTTTTTAAGCTGTGATAAACTTTAGTTAAGTTTCTGAGAATCATTTTTCCGGTGTATTTTTTGTCTACCTTTGAATCAATAAAAACAAGAAAAAATAAATTCTCATGAAAAAATTAATCACTGCGATGTCATTGGTCTTTGGACTGGGACTTGCCACTGCCCAGCAGACTGTTCCTGCTAAAACTACCGTTTCTTCCCAGACTGTAAGGACAGTAAAAGCCCAGCAACCGGCATCTGCTCCTGCAGCCGCTAAAATGAAAAAGGACGGTACGCCGGACAAACGGTATAAGGAAAATAAAAAGCTGAAAAAAGACGGCACATTGGACAAAAGGTACAAATAGACTCAACTCAACCTATTAGTTGTTATTTTCATAATCAAATTTCGTAGAACCGATGACAGACTCATCGGTTTTTTTTATGTCTAAATTTCTGAAACATGCAGGAGATTGTGCGGTAATTTATAAATTTGAGGCATGTTACAGTTCCTTAAGAAAAAAATAGCCCTTCTGTGGGCCCGAAAGCATATACGGGATGCTGAGAAATTCAAGAAGAATGCTCCCGCAGACCAGGAAAGGCTGTTGCTCTCCCTCGTAAGTACAGCCCGGAAAACCCTGTTCGGAAGGGAACATGATTTCGAAAACATCCATTCTGTAAAAGACTTTCAGAAGAGGGTGAAAATTGCCGATTACGAGGACCTGAAACCCTATATTGAAAGGGTAAAGAGAGGCCAGGCCAATATCCTCTGGACCGGTGTCCCGGAATATTTTGCCAAAACTTCCGGCACCACTTCCGGTTCAAAATACATTCCGATTTCTGCCGAGGGAATGCCGTTTCAGATAAAAGGCGCACAGAGCGCCCTTTTCCATTATATTGCCCGGAAAGGCAATGCTGATTTTGTCAATGGAAAAATGATTTTTCTTCAGGGAAGCCCGGAACTTGAGGAAATCTTCGGGATAAAGACCGGCCGCCTCTCGGGCAACGTAGCCCACCACATCCCGGATTATCTCCAGAAAAACAGGCTTCCGAGCTGGGAAACCAATAGGATGGAAGACTGGGAAGCGAAGGTGGATCAAATTGTTGAGGAAACGGAAAAAGAGAACATGACGCTGATTTCAGGGATTCCGCCATGGCTGATCATGTACTTCGAGAAATTAGCGGAAAAGCATGGCAAAAAAATCAGGCAGCTCTTCCCGAACCTTCAACTGATCGTTACCGGCGGTGTCAATTATGAACCCTACCGCGATAAGATGGAGGAACTTCTGGGCGCACCAACCGATATTGTCCAGACTTTTCCGGCTTCAGAGGGATTTTTTGCCTTTCAGGACGATTATACGAAAGAAGGATTGCTGCTGCTTACAAACCACGGAATTTTTTACGAATTCATTCCGCTGGAAAGCTATGGAAAGCCCGGTGCAAAGAGGCTTACATTGAAAGAGGTTGAACTCAATAAAGACTATGCTATGATCTTAACCACCAATTCAGGGCTTTGGGCCTACTCCATCGGTGACGTAGTGCGATTTATTAATAAAAACCCTTACCGCATCCTGGTCAGCGGCAGGACGAAGCATTTCACTTCAGCTTTCGGGGAACATGTCATTGCCTTTGAAGCAGAAGAGGCAATGAAGGCCACATTAGAAAAATTTCCTGCCCATATCACGGAATTCCATCTGGCACCGCAGGTAAATCCCGCAGACGGGCTCCCTCACCACGAATGGTTTATTGAGTTTGAAAAAGCTCCTGAAGACCTTGCAGTTTTCAGAAATGAGCTGGATGAGCAGCTGAGAAAGCGGAATACGTATTATGACGATCTGATTTCGGGAAATATTCTCCGGAAACTGCAGGTTACATTGCCCAGGAAGAATGCTTTCCATGAATACGCCAGATCCCAGGGAAAGCTGGGGGGCCAGAATAAAATTCCAAGACTGGCCAATGACCGGAATATTGCCGATTTATTGGAAATATATAAACTTTAGACATATTTTTTCAATTCCGGAAACATATATTCGAAAAAAATTATAAATTTGAAAACCTAAAAAATAGTAATGAAAGCATCTGTACTTCTAAAATCATCTTTATTGACCTCTTTATTTGTAATTTCCTCATGTGCTACTACAAAATATTCTGAAGATATTACAAAAAATGATTATTCGAATCTGGAAGCAGGAAAGATGTATACGGTAACGATGAAGGACGGCTCGAAAAAACAGAAGATGCTGTTCCGGAATGTAGACGGTGACAACCTGATAGGCACTGCCGGAAAGAAGGACAGTACAGTGGTTACCATTCCTAAATCCAATGTGGCCGCTGTTAAAGACAGCCGGAAAGCAGGGATTACCACAGGAGCGGTAGTGATCGGAGCAGCAGGAGTGGCAGCCCTCGTTTTAAGCGCAACCAGAGTGGATGACTAAGCGGATTCTTATCTCTTAGTCCTTATTTCAACATATCTGTCAAAAAAATTATGATAAGTATAGCCTCAAATCAATATTTGAGGCTATTTTTGTCTGATGATTCCATTTACTCCGTTACAGACCCTGAAAATTGTCGAATTCAGAAATCTTCTTACGGGAAGGTTCTTTATGGTTTTGGCTTTCAGAATGCTGGCCACGTTGCTGGGATGGTGGGTATACCAGCTTACGAAGGATCCTTTTTCAATCGGGCTTATCGGGCTGTCGGAAGTGATTCCTGCGGTAAGCTGTGCTTTGTATGCAGGCCATGTGATTGATATGAACGAAAAGAAAAGATTGCTGCTCCTCTGCAGTTACGCTTATATTTTCCTGATCGGCCTGCTTCTTATTCCGGCATTTCTCAATGTTGAGATGCATTTCACAGGGCATCAGATTACCTATTTCATTTACGGGGTTATCTTTTTTACCGGAATTGCCCGGGCTTTCATCGGCCCTATCGTTCCGGCCATGATTCCTTCCATAGTAAAAAAGGAAAATCTGCCGAATGCCGTGACGCTCAATCAGGCAACGTTCCTGATTTCCTCTGTATGCGGACATGCAATCGGCGGTTTTCTTATCGGTTATTTCGGGGTTCAGTGGACCCTGGTAGTCATTATTTCACTGATATTTCTGGCTTCATTTTTCTTTTTTCAGTTAAATAAACAGCAGTCCGGATACAAAAAAGAGAATATTAGCGTTATGGAAAGTATGCGGGAGGGAATTTCCTATATTTTCAGGACCAAGGAAATCCTGGGAGCGCTTTGCCTGGATATGTTTGCGGTTCTTTTCGGAGGTGCTGTTGCCATGATCCCGGTGTACGCTACAGATATTCTGAAAGTAGGTGCAGAAGGGTTCGGGCTGCTGAATGCCGCTTCCGACATCGGATCAATGTGCATCATTGCGCTGTTATCGGTAATTCCTCTGAAAAAAAACCAGGGGAAAATCTTACTGGTGGCAGTAGCAGGATTCGGATTGTGTATTATCGGCTTCGGGCTTTCGCACCTGTACTGGCTTTCTTTTATGTTCCTGATGATGAGCGGCATGCTGGACGGAATATCGGTTGTCATCAGAGGTACTATTGTACAGCTGAAAACCCCGGATCATATCAGAGGCAGGGTACTGAGCGTCAACTCCATATTCATTATGTCCAGCAATGAAATGGGGCAGTTTGAAAGCGGCCTGACGGCAAAATTATTAGGGGTGGTACGATCCGTAGTATTCGGAGGAACAATGACGGTACTGATCGCATTGATCGTAGGAAGTACCAATCCCAAACTGAGAAAAATGCAGTATTAGAATAATAAATACCTTTTTATTAAATTAATCTTAAAAACTTTAGTTTAAAATTAATATATTGTTATATTTGTAAGATTAAATTTTCCCTTATGAAAAAAACTTTACTCACTTTAATAGTTGTGATGTTCAGCATGTTCACTTATGCCCAGAGCAGCTACCGGAAAACACTGGATTCCAAAGCAGAGAAAATTTCTTCTGCGAAATCCATAGCAGACTACGATAAACTTTTCAACGAATTTTCAGACCTTACCAGAAATCCGGATTCTTACCGGTGGAAGGCTTATTACTATACCGCCCTGGTGTTGTATAAAAAATCTGAATTCCTATTGGCTTCCAATAAGAAAAGTGATATTTCCTATTTTAACGGACTCGCTAAAAAATATGTAATGGGCAGCCTGTCTGCCATGCCTGACGATAAGGATAACAACGAACTGATGCAGCTGATTACAGAGCAGAAAAGCCTGAAGTAAGCAGATCTTTATCTTTAAAACAATTCGAAACATGAAGAAAACACTACTCTTTGTCATTTTTTTATTATCCCATATCTTCTATGCTCAGTATAGTGATTGTGTTACGGCAATGCCTGTCTGCAGCAATGCCAATATTACACTGACGCCCAGCGGTACAGGAAATGTACTGGAAGGTACCGGCTGTATGAACGGTAAAGAACACAATTCCATCTGGTTTACTTTCAGTACGCTGTCTGCAGGTACACTGACATTTGTGATCACGCCTGTAGGCACGGTGGATTATGACTGGGCGCTGTACGGCCCTAATCAGAACTGTTCGCAGATCCAGACGGCACCGCCTCTGAGATGCTCCTATGACGCCCCGCCTCCCTATCCGACCGGCCTTAACATGACTTCACTGGATACTTCAGAAGGTGCAGGAACCGATAACCTGGGAAATACTTCCGACGGAATGGTGAAATACATTGATGTGCTTCCGGGAGAAGTCTATTATCTGCTGGTAGACAATTTTTCGCCTACAGTATCCCAGTTTTCCCTGACTTTCGGAGGAACGGCAGGCTTATTAACGCCTTTCGACGATCCTGTTTTGCAGCCGTTTCCTTTTATTGTACCCGGCCCTAACCACGATGGGAATATAGACATTTGCGGAAATCCTGTGAATTTCGATTTCTCCACCCTAAGTGCAGGAATCATCAACGGAAACCCCAATTTTATCGTAAGATATTATACTTCGGCAGCAAACGCACTGGATAACATCAACCCGATTACTACTCCGGTAGCCGTGAACACAACCGCTACTTATCATTACTCAATCTCGTATTCCGATCCTGTAAGCCCTGCCAGCTTCCTGAATCAGTGTAAACAGTTCGGAACGATTAAATTTATTGACCGCTCGTTTAAGCTTACGCCGGCTTCACTCACCTCCTGCAGCAATAACAACTCAGGAACGGCCATGTACGATCTTACCACGGCAACCATTGGCGCTACGCCGAACCTTACGCTGAAATATTATCCTTCCCTTCCGGCACTGAATGCAGGGGTTAATGAAATTACCAACCCTTACCAGTATGTGGCTGCTGCAGGATCTGCTTTTGTAAAGGCAACCAACCAGTACGGATGTACGGATATTACAGAGATCAAACTTAATTTCCATCCGCTGGTAACCACCATAGATGCCACATTAAGGTCATGTTACCTTGAGGCGAATCCTACAACGGCTACGTTTAATCTCACAACCGCTTTGGTAACGAACGATACGGGAATAACAAAGTCCTATTATCCTTCCATGGCAGATGCCGTAGCAGGAACCAACGCCATTCCTGACCCTCAGAACTATGTTTCTCCAAACGGAGTTGCTTATGTGAAGGTGACGAACTCCAACCAATGCTACCGGGTAGCTAAAGTTACGCTGATCGTATTGCCGCCTGTATACTCCACGATCCTTGAAGACAAGATCATCTGTATGGAAGATACGACTACTCTGGATGCAGGCCCCGGATTTACAGGTTACAAATGGAGTACGGGAGAAACCTCACAGACCATCAGTAATGTTACGGTAGGAACCTATTGGGTAGAACTTACCACAGGAACCTGCGTTACCAGACAGGGCGTAAAAGTGTATGCTTCCGAGCAGCCTGTGATTTCCGATGTGGACATCACCAGCACCAGCATTACCGTAAACGCTATAGGAGGAACCCCGCCTTACAAATATTCCATTGACGGGATCAACTGGCAGGATGCAAACATCTTCCAGAATGTAGCACGGGGCGATCATATGATTTATGTGAAAGACAGCTATGACTGCGAACCGATTACCATTACCGTAGTCGTGCCGCATCTGGTAAACGTGATTACGCCAAACGGTGATGGGGTCAACGACGTGATCGACTACTCCGGCCTGGCAAGCAAGCAAAACCTGATCCTGAGTATTTATGACCGGTATGGCGTAAAAGTAGGACAGGCCGACAAAACCAACGGATACAAGTGGGATGGAACCACATTAGGTAAAAAAATACCTACTGGCACCTACTGGTATTCCGTAACCTGGAACGAGAATGACAAAAAGAATACACCGATCAAATTCTCAGGATGGGTACTGGTTAAAAACAGGGAGTAATCCCAATCTATAGGAAACCGCTTTTCAAGCGGTTTTTTTTGCCATTTTACATCAAACAATATTAAAATAGTTAGATAATGAAGAAGCTATTACTGTTGAGTATTTTATGTTTATCTCAATTTCTTTTTTCGCAATCGGATTGCGCTACCGCATTGTCAGTATGCGGAAACGCAGGTCAGTCCTATACTCCCAGCGGACACGGAGCAGTACAGGAAGCTCCTCTGGGCGGATGCCTGAATTCTGAACATTATTCCGTATGGTATAAATTTACCATTGCGACGGGAGGGACATTAACTTTTGTCATCAATCCTAATAACAGCAGTACAGATTACGACTGG
>JAKOOI010000220.1 GCA_022701475.1 Weeksellaceae bacterium | reverse complement strand
TGGGAAAGCCGTATTTTTGGTTAAAATAACCGATGATGATGATTGACGAAATTCTCGACCGTATTTACCCTATGCCCGGCACTTCAAAACGGCAGCTCACCGCATCGGTAACTGAAATTGCCTGTCCAAGGAATTCTATCCTGATGGAAGCCGGAAAAGTAGTCCCGCATATCTACTTTATCAAAGAAGGGATTGCCAGGGCCTATGCGCCGGCAGAAGACCGGGATATTACCTTCTGGTTCGGGAAGGAAGGTGACCCGGTGGTTTCCATGAAAAGCTATGTGGCAGACCTACCCGGCTATGAATATATCGAACTGCTGGAAGACTGTATCCTGTACCGGCTGGAAACCGCTGCCCTGAAAGACCTGTTCCGCCAAGACATCCATATGGCCAACTGGGGGCGGAAGTTTGCGGAAAAAGAACTGGTGAAAACCGAAGAACTGATTATTTCACGGCAGTTCAAAACGGCCTCGGAACGGTACCAGGACCTGATAAAAGAAAAACCGGACCTGCTGCAGCGGGTACAGCTCGGCCATATCGCTTCGTATCTGGGGATTACCCAGGTAAGCCTGAGCAGGATCCGGGCAGAGATGAAGTAAACCGGTTCCGAGCACCGGTACAAGATTCCCCAGGATCAGGATACACTGTTTTTTAACAATTGTAAAATGATAATTCCTTTTAAATCCAGAACTTTGCAACCCATCATAATAACTGAACAATGAACTGGATTATTTTAATTATTGCAGGCCTGTTTGAAGTGGCTTTTGCTTCCTGTCTCGGAAAAGTAAAGGAAACTACCGGAACTCCCATGTATTTCTGGTTTGCAGGCTTCCTGATTTCGCTTACGATAAGCATGCTGCTGCTGATGAAAGCCATCCAGACGCTTCCGATCGGCACTGCCTATGCCGTGTGGACAGGAATCGGAGCGGTAGGAACGGCACTGGTTGGAATTCTGTTTTTCAGGGATCCGGTAACTTTCTGGAGGGTTTTCTTTATGCTGACCCTGATCGGTTCCGTAGCAGGATTGAAAGCGGTTTCCGCCCATTGAAAAAAATGATTATCTTTGCAAAAATTTCTAACCATGAAAAAAGCTTTATTTCTTCTACTGGCAGCAGGAATGCTATCTGCCCAAACTTCCGATCTTTTATCGAATAACTGGTATATTTCCAAAATGGTAACCAGTGCCGGGCAGACAACCAATACGCCTCTTATAGACGGCGGTGTTCTTCCGTCCAAATTTACTTCGGCAGGCGGAACAAGCTATTCCTTCAGCTCCAAATATTATAATACTTCCGGTTTCCTGGTCGGAATCATGCCGGGAACCAATAATATGATCATGACTGCTAATGCTGGATGTACCCAGCTCTGGTACAATGGCGGCAATGCCGTTCCGGTAAGGAATTACGACCAGAAAAACTGTGACTATTTCGCCAACGCATCATACGGATCGGTTTTTACCTATCAGGTTACCACATCCGGAAACCTGAAAACTCTGGTGATTACTTCCCCTTCCGGAAATAAGATGTATTATAACAATACTTCGCAGTTGAGTACAGCAGAAAATGAAATCGTGAAGAAAGAATTCAGGGCCTATCCCAACCCGGTAACGGATGTCCTCCATCTTGAGAATGTGGAGAAAAACCTGATGCTGAGGATCCACGATGCTTCCGGAAAACTGGTGTATGAGACCAAAACGGCAGACCGTAAAGTAAAAATCGATGTGCAGGCATTCCAGGCAGGCTCTTATATCCTGACGGTGGAAGGGTACAAATCTTTGCCGTTCATTAAAAAGTAAACCTTCCGGATCGTAGGATCCGGTTTGATCCAATCATCATTTCCGGGATCGGATCATATTACTGATGATAAACAAATAGCCCGGATATTCCGGGCTTTTACTGTATATCAGACGCTGTTGTTTATCTTTTGTAAACCAGAGGCAGGATCTCATTTTTCTGCAGGCCGTATTTTTTAATCTCCTCGTCGGAAAAATTCTGGGAATAGAAATTGGCATCGGTTTGAAATCCGGCCTTTTTCAGGCGGTCGAAATAATCCATTCCGTACCAGCGGACATGGTCGTACTGGCCGAAGTGTTTCTGCCGTTCTTTAGGATCCGTGATGGCGAAATCCTCATAAGTCTGTTCAAGGGCATTTTTCATCGGTACCTGCAGGATTCCCCAGCCTCCCGGCCGCAGTACGCGGTAGAGTTCGCTCATGGCTTTGGCATCATCCGCAATATGCTCCAGGACGTGGTTGCAGAAAATAATATCGAAGCTTTCATCCTCAAAAGGCAGATCGAGGATGTCGGCCTTCACGTCCACGATCGGCGAATACAGGTCAGCAGAGACATAGTTGAGGTTGCGCATCCTTTTGAATTTACGTAAAAATTCCTGTTCCGGAGCGATATGGAGTACTTTATGGTTCTTAATAAAGAAATCGGTTTCATTCTGAAGGTACAGCCACATCTGGCGATGCCTTTCCAGGCTCAGGGTTCCGGGCGAAAGGGCATTTTCCCTCTGCCTGCCGTATCCGTAAGGAAGAAATTTCCGGTAGGATTTCCCGTCAATAGGATCATGGAACTGATCTCCCTTGAACAGCTGATAGATCACCGGACGTGCCCAGATGCTCATTTTGATGAGCCAGGGACGCGGGATGCCGTTCAGCAAAAGTTTGGCCACCGTTTTCATCAGAAATCCAGCTGGAAAGCTTTTTCTTCATCCGTTACAATGCCCAGTGCCTCATAGATGTACTGAAAGGTGGAAAGCAATACCGGTTTCCCGTTGATTACCGCCACATCATGTTCGAAGTGGGCGGAAGGCTGGTTGTCGAGGGTGGTTACCGTCCAGCCGTCATTGTGGAATTTCACTTTTTCAGTTCCGAGGTTGATCATCGGTTCGATGGCAATGGTCAATCCGTCTTTGATGACTTTACCGCTTCCCTGCCTGCCATAGTTTGGCACCTGCGGGTCTTCGTGCATCTGCCGGCCCACACCATGGCCTACCAGTTCCTTTACCACGCCATAGCCTTCCTTCTCACAGTGGCTCTGGATGGCGTGGGAAATATCGCCGATGCGTTTTCCCCTCACACACTGTGAAATCCCTTTATACAGGGATTCTTTTGCCACCTGAAGCAGTTTCTTGGTTTCCGGCTTCACTTCACCGATCTCGAAGGTATAGGCATGGTCGCCTACAAATCCGTTCAGCACGGCTCCGCAGTCTACGGAAAGCACATCGCCCTCTTTTATTTCTTCTTTATTGGGAAAGCCGTGCACCACCTGCTCATTCGGTGAGATACAGAGCGAATACGGAAAGCCGCCGTATCCTAAGAAGGCAGGTTCCGCACCATGGTCTTTAATAAAGTCGTGGGCCAACTTATCCAAATACAGCGTGGTGATTCCCGGTTTGATCTCTTTCGCCAGCATCCCCAGCGTTCTTGAAACCAGCTGTGCACTCTGCTTCATCAGGCGAAGCTCCTCTATCGTTTTTAACTGAATCATAAAATAATGTAATAATGTAACGATGTAACAATATAGCAATGTAGCAATGTAATAATGTAATAATGTAACAATCTGATGATATAGAACTGAATCATCGGTATCCTGTTATATTGGTATACTGTTGCATTGGTATATTGTTACACTCTCTTACCAGAATAATCCTTTTTTCTTTTCTTTCTTGAGTTTGGAGTAAGCCAGGACTTCTTTTCCTTCCACCCGGAATTCTATCCTGTCCTGGATGATGTTGTAGATTTCTCCCCAGCCGGGAAACCCGCCCAGGTTCCTGTCATCGATGAACCAGTCGGCATCCAGCTTACGGGATTGTGTTCCCGAATCGAAAACCTCACCTTCGAAACTTGAGTTGACCGCATAAAACTCGATTCCGTTCTTTTTACAGAATTCCACGGCTTCATCCAGGGTTTTCCCGTGACGGTAAGTCCAGAGGATCAGGCGGTACCCTTCAGCCTGAAGCCTTCTCAGGGTTTCGAAAGCAAAAATCTTCGGTTTGCCGATGGACGGATAGGCATCATCCACAATCGTTCCGTCAAAATCCACTGCAATTTTTTTGTTATTCATCAGAATATATTTTGAGTAGGCAAAGATACAAATAAAAAGAGTGCCGTAAATACAGGCACTCTTACTTTTATCGTTTCGCGATTGCGATTATTCCTTTACCCAGTTGAACTGGAACTGCAGATCCGGAGTGGAAATCCTGTCCGTGATCTTCTGAAGTCTCCCGGGGAGCTTCATCAGGTATTCCTGTGCCTTTTCAGCTTTTTCGTTCAGGCCTTTGATGTGCTCTATCTTCCAGTCATCCAGGAGGTCTTTCATGATGTTGATATAGTCCTGTCCGGTATACACCATACACCGCTGGGCCGCGTCTGAGAAATGGCCCCACAGTTCTCCGGCTTTCTGCCCGGACTGCCGCATCATATGGGCAGGCATTACGATTTTCTTCCGCATCATATCTTCAAATGCAAGGATCATTTCGGAAGGGTCGATTTCCAGGATTTTCGTAACAAAATGCTTGTAGGCTTTGGCATGTCTTGCTTCATCGGCAGCAATGACCGCGCACATTTTGGCAAGCTTGGTATTTCCGGACTGTTTCGCCAGGGTTCCTACTCTTCTGTGGGAGATATTGGTGGCGGTTTCCTGGAAGCTGGTATAGACAAAGTTCCGGTACGGGTCCATGCTGGTACCGATATCGAAGCCGTCATTGATGAGATACTGGGTGGTTATTTCCATCTGCCTCATGTTTACCCTTCCGCAAAGATAGAGGTATTTGCCCAGGAGGTCACCATGCCTGTTTTCTTCACCGGTCCAGGCGCGGATCCAGTGGGCCCATCCCACTTCACTTTTCTCCTGGTCTATCCCGTCCACGCTCATCAGCCACGATTCGTAGGAAGGCAGTGCCTCCTCCGTAATACAGTCGCCGATCAGGGTAACGAATAAGTCATACGGCATTTCCCTTGCAAAGGTCTGGATTTCTTCTAAATCATATCTGAAATCCGGGCTGGACGGATCAGGAAGGTAATCAGAGGGCTGCCATATTTTTTCAACCGGCGTTAAGAATTTATCCAGAAAAGAACCGACTTCCTTTTCCAGAATCCCCATTACTTCTTTCCTTACGAGCTGTTGGTACATTATTACAATTTAGAATTAAACTACAAAGTTATTCTTTTTATTGTTATTTGGAACATAATACTGTGTTAATTCTTTCTGATAATAATCATAAAATGCCGTTATGATTTATATAACGGCATTTTTAAGGCAGGTAAAAAAGATTAACTGATCAGGATATCCCCGGTCATTATTTCAGGAACGGTAACGCCCATTGCGGTAAGAATGGTAGGCGCCACGTCGCCGAGCTTACCGGGTTTCAGGTTCCAGGTGCGGTCTTTATCCATCACAATGAAAGGAACCAGGTTGGTGGAATGCTGGGTGTTCGGGCTTCCGTCCGGGTTCTTCATGACATCGGAGTTCCCGTGGTCGGCAAGGATGAAGACGGCATATCCGTGCTCGTAAGCAGCGGTTGCTACTTTCTGTATGCATTGATCAACCGTTTCTGCAGCCTTTACGGCAGCTTCAAACACCCCGGTATGGCCCACCATATCGGTATTGGCAAAGTTGAGGCAGATGAAATCCGCTGTTTCCGCTTCCAGCTCCGGTATGATGGCATTGGTAATGTCATAGGCAGACATTTCCGGTTTCAGGTCATAGGTAGGAACATCTTTCGGGCTCGGGCACAGCAGCCTTTTTTCGCCGGCAAACTGCTCTTCCCTTCCGCCGGAGAAGAAAAACGTTACGTGCGGATATTTTTCGGTCTCTGCAATCCGGATCTGGGTCTTGTGGTTCCTTTCCAGGATTTCCCCCATGGTTTCCTGCAAGACTTCCTCATCAAAAACCACATGGACACCGGCAAAGGTCTTATCGTAATTGGTCAGCGTGATATAATAGAGCGGAAGCTTGCGCATGAAATACTCAGGATGGTCGTGCTGGGTCAGCACTTCGGTGATTTCCCTTCCGCGGTCGGTACGGAAATTAAAGCAGATCACTACGTCATGATCCGTGATATTTCCTACAGGCACCACGTTGCCCAAAGCAGTGGAATTGATCATGATGATCGGCTTCATGAACTCGTCGGTGATGTTTTCCTCATAGGACTTCTGAATGGCCAGTACCGGGTTGGTGGTGCGGTCTCCCACGCCTTCCACCATGGCATCGTAGGCAATTTTCACCCGTTCCCATCGTTTGTCGCGGTCCATGGCGTAATATCTTCCCACCACGGTGGCCAGCTTCCCTACGGTTTTATCCATATGTTCAATAAGGTCTTCGATGAATCCTTTTCCGGAATGCGGGTCGCAGTCGCGGCCGTCGGTAAAGGCATGGACAAAAACGTTCTCGTTCAGTCCTGACTCATGGGCTGCCGTAATCAGGCCCTTCAGGTGGTTGATGTGGGAATGCACGCCGCCGTCGGAAACCAGCCCGATGAAGTGTACTTTTTTATTTTCTCTTTTCGCGTATTCAAAAGCATCCTGTATCACCTTCTGCTGGCCTAATGATCCGTTTTCCACGGCCATGTTCAGCTTCACGAGGTTCTGGTAGACTACCCTTCCGGCGCCCAGGTTCATATGGCCTACTTCGGAGTTCCCCATCTGCCCGGCCGGCAGCCCTACCGCCAGTCCGCTGGCTTCAAGGGTGGTATTCGGGAAATTTTTAAGACAGCTGTCTATAAACGGGGTATTCGCCTGATCCAGCGCGGAAACGGCAGGGTTGGTCCCCAATCCCCATCCGTCAAGGATCGCTAATATTGCTTTTTTTGACATTATGTATAAACTTTTGTATCACAAATTTATTTAATTTGAACCGAAATCAAGAACAGGCGGACTTAAAATTTGTTTAAAATTATCCTGAAGGACTGTCCGGCAGGCCCTTGCCTCCCGGAGAAAAATCCTGAAGAGGCCATATCCACCTTCTGAAAGAGGCTGCCGGCTGCCATGGCTTTTCGTGGCTTCGGCTCCGCTCAGCCACCGGATGCCGTTCCTTATCATTGGACTACAAAAATCTTTGATTTTTAAAAACTTTTGTGCGCTTTACAACACAAAGCTTTCCACCTTTTTATCCGGCAAGA
>JAKOOI010000201.1 GCA_022701475.1 Weeksellaceae bacterium | reverse complement strand
TTCGGCCAGAAGAGCCTGCTGCACAAAGGAATCAGGATCGTAGTGCGGCAGGGAGACCGCGAGGGTAAGCTCACCGTTCATCCGCAGCGGGCAGGAAAACCTGTCATCTCGAAAGTAGAGCTGCTGGACATCAATTACAAACCGATCCCGAAAGGGAAAAAGCTGAGTTACCGCGACACCGTGATCGCCAGGGCCTATTGCGTGGAAATGTTCAAGATGCAGGTTTCTTTCACACTTTGGGAAGATGATGCCAGGGGAGCGGGCCACCATCCGGCCGTCAATGCGCTGAACAGGATCAACAGCATTCCCCTGCTCGGCAGCGTAGACCTGAACGGCATTGCGCAAGCGGTGTTCCGGCTGCCGGCCTATACGATGGCAGTCCACATTGCTAATGCCAGGACGGCTGCCGGTGACCGGAGCGAAGGTGCACTCCATGAATATTACGTGACCGCTGATGTGGTGTCGGCTTCTGTTGAAAAGGCCAGCCCGAACATCAATGTTGTCAATCCCGCTTATATGCCGCCTCCGCCAAGGCAAAGGACCTGGCCTGTCACGGTACCGGTTTCCCTTCCGCGGGCTGACAAACCGAAGCCAGCCCCGGACTCCCCGAAATTTCCCGTGACCGTAGGCGGAAGAAGCCAGGGCGACGGTCAGGGTAAAATCCTGAGTGCGGAATTCGTGGATACCGGCGGGAACAGGCTCCACGCTTCCAGAGCCGGGGCTGCCGTCATCCTGAAAATCATGGCCCGGGGAATGAAAAACAAAAAAGTACAGGTGAAGATCTGGGAAGAAGATAATCTCACCTGGACCAACGACCTCCTCTATGAAAGAGACTGGATCCTTACCGGAGACGAAAATTACATCGGTGTGCAGCTGACCGGAAAAATGTTTGATAAAGCTAAGGATGGCGGCAGCGACAGCCACCGGCAGGATTATTTCATCGAGGTCCTTTACGCCGAAACTGCCGTCATCTCCGCTGTTATGGCAGTCACGCAGGATGCAATGCCGACACCGATGGTGAAGGGGAAGAGTGTAAGCGTGGTGGAGGTGATAAGGGAAGAGAAGAAAGAGGAGGGAAAATGTCCGAGGTGTGACAAGCCTGTAACGCCGGCAGACCTGAAAACCATTTTTCCGGAGGCAACCGACGAAAAGCTCAAAATCGTAGCGGAAACCTATACGAAATACATGAAGGACCTGCAAATGAATACCTGTTGGAACAAGGCTCATTTTTTTGCTCAGGCAAAAATAGAATCCGGAGATGCGCTCTCGTTAAAAGAAGGGGAGAATTTTAATTATTATTGGGAAGCACTAATAATAGAATTTAAGGCTTTTCAGACACCTGAAGGTAGGGAAAAAGCAAAAATATGGGGTAGGGCTATCAAAAATAGAAAAGATCCAAAAGCAATAGATGTCCCAAAAGAAATCCAGATTAAAATCGCAAATTATGCCTATTCTCCACCTGCAGTCAAGGCGAAAGTATTAGGCAATACTGATTCAAACGATGGTTGGAATTATCGTGGAAGAGGATTAATACAAGTAACTGGAAAGTCTTTTTACAAATATTGTAATCAATACACTATAAAAAATAATAACATTGATGTCATAATAAATCCTAATGCTATAGGAGAAAGATTAGATTTAGCTGTTTCAAGTGGAATGATATTCTTTAAATGGAAAGGAATCAATAAAAAAGCAAATAATTCAAAAGATGTCAAAGGTAAAATTTGTCCACTGGTAGGCAAGAATGTTAGCAAAACAATTTCAAAAGGAATAAAATCTTCAAACTATGATGAAAAACAAAAGGTATTTAATGAAATAACATCTGTTATTTTTAAGATTGATTCTTGTACGTATGATAAAATTAATAATCGATTTATAAAAGGAAAATATTCAACATATGATTCAAAATATAATGCGGATAATTTTACTACTTATATAGATGTTATAGTTCCCAAAGATAGAAAAAAAGAGGGCCTTTTAGTTTTTTTTGATAATGCTGAAATTTTACATAAATGTTACGTTTTAGGTTTAGGTACTGGTGGAGAAGATAGATATACAAATGGTGGATATGGGAATGTTCCAAATGGCTTATGGAATACAAAACAAGAGCTTAATATACCTAATTTAAAAGGTCAAGCTTACCCAAATAGCGGTGTTTCATTTGGTAATCACGGAACTATTCGTTTAAGTCCAAAAGCAGGAGATGCCCTAAATGCATCAAAGCGATCTGGAATCTTACTACATAGTGGGCATACAATGGGTGATGGGAAAAAAGGATTGTCAGATAATGGTCCTTTAATGGTTACTCACGGATGCTTAAGAGTTTATAATAAGGATATGTCTATAATTCAAAAAAAATATTCTGAACAGATAGCAAAGGGTAGAAAAGTTTATATATATGTTGAAGAAACAAATAACTTAAATAATATGTTTGATTTCTATGGTACAACTGCCGATCCAAAAGATACAGTTATAAGAAAAAATAAAAAGTATGATGCTCAATAGAAATATAAATTGTATAGTTCTGTCAGCCGTTTTAATAGTGACAGCATTTTCGTGTCATTCACAGGAAAAAGAAAACAAAATGGATAAAAAAGAAACTGAAATAATAGAAAGTTATTTTTCTAAAAATAATTTCAAAAATACGCAGGAAAACTTTAATAAGGTAAACGCAGAATTGTTGGGAATTCAGCCGGAAACACTTCAAAACGGGTATAACGATCTTTTGATTTTTAATGAGCCTACAAACTATCAGATTTCTAAAGAAGGAAAATACATCAAAATAGGGAATGATATTTTGCCGGATCTGGACAGTATCCGTGAAAAAGTCAATGATAACTCAAAGTACCCGTATTTTGAGGAGGTAACTGCTCTCAATAAAATAATCTATCAGGATGATCTCACATCGATACTACTGGTAGCTTTTAATAATGTTGACCTGGCCGCAGATATAGTTATTTTATTTGATTATGAAAAAAATGAAAATTTATTACAGTCAGCTCTCAGAACTATTGGAAACTGGGAAGATATTGAAGAAAGTTATAAACTGGCATTTGTTTTTTATAACCATTCCTATAAGATCAGAGAGAAATTACTGAGAAAATTGCAGCCGAAAGATTATTTTTTGTATGCTTTAACTTTTTATCTGGCAGATAATCAACAAAAAATTATAGCATCTACCTCTATATCCCGGAAAAACCTGGAAAGAGCGATTGCTTTTCTTTTACAACTTGGCTTTGAAAATAAAGAAGAGGTAGATATTCAAACCGATATGTCGTATGAATTGTTGCATAATATCTACGTCTCTTACCCTGAATTAACCGAAATATTTAAAAAGAATTCCTATTTCGGATATGATGATCTGGAAAAATATACACAGGAATATGAGGTATTACAGGATGATATCCGAAAAAAGGAATATGGTGAAATTCAGGATCCTGATGGTTACGCCAATTTGAGGGAAGAGAAAAACACTTCGTCCCAAATCCTGCAACAGGTAAAGTCAGGGGAGAAAGTTGAAATTTTAGACAATTCTGGAGATTGGCTGTTGATACAGACCGGAGAAGGTAAAAAAGGATATGTCCATAAAAACAAAATAAAAATGAAACCTTAATTCATAAACCGATATAGATAAAAGCAGCAGCAGAAGAATGAAGACAATTGTATGATAGACTGATCGTATTAAGTCCGATATGAAAAATCCCTGTCAATTTATCCGTTCAGTTCCCTGGCCCGTTTTTCCGCATTCAGGATGCCTTGCTGAAGGATGTCTTTGAGGCCGTTTTCCTGAAAGGTTTTGAGAGCAGCTTCCGTGGTCCCTCCTTTTGAGGCAACATCGCTGATAAGTTCTTCGAGGTTCTTTTCGGAATTGTTGATCAGGTGATAGGCTCCCAGCATGGTCTGCTTTACAAAAAGCCGGGACAGGTTTTCCTGTATTCCCATTTCAACGCCGGCCCTGATCATGGCATCGACAATGTAATAGAAGTAGGCCGGCCCGCTTCCGGAAAGGGCGGTTACGCCGTCCAGCAGGTCTTCATTTTCCAGATACACTGATCTTCCGGTAGAGTTCAGCAGTCTTTCAATATTCATCAGCTGGCTGAAAGCGATTCCCTCCGCAGCGGTATAGCCGGTTATTCCCATGCCGAGAAGTGTTGGGGAATTAGGCATGGCCCTTACCACCAGCGGATGATGCAGCGCCTTCTGGATTTTATCAATCTTAATTCCGGCCATAATCGACAGGATCATCTGGTTTTCTTTCAGCCGGAACCTGAAGTTTTTCACGGCCTCCAGGAAGTCCTGGGGTTTTACGGCAATGATGATGATGTCGGCATCCGGTTCTGTTACCTGATCCGGAGTAGAGATCCTTGAGGCCGGGAATTCTCCGGATATTTCAGGCCGCTTTTCTTCATTTCTTATGATTAAATGAAGGTCTTCAGGCTGTATCAGCTCATATTTAAGAAATGATTTTGAAAAAGACAAGCCCATTTTTCCGGCTCCGAGAACAGCAATTTTCATAGGTGTTTTTTTTAGTGGGTCACTTTGTCAAAGTTCAGAATTCTGACAAAATTGATTGAGGTTGGTTTAAACAATATTCACCTCCCTTTCCAGTTCGGTTCCGAATTTTTCTTTTACGGAACGGATGATCATGGTGGAGAAGTCAAAGATTTCTTTGCCGGTGGCATTTCCGGTGGCATTGATGATCACCAGTGCCTGAAGCGCATGGGAAGCGGCATTTCCGATCTGCTTACCTTTCCATCCGGCCTGTTCGATCAGCCATCCGGCCGGTACTTTAACAAAATCGCCGTTCGGGTATCCCGGAATGTCCGGAAACTGTTGCCGGAGGTCTTCAAACTGCTGCTGTGGGAGGGTAGGGTTCTTAAAAAAGCTTCCCGCATTGCCGGTCTGCTTCGGATCCGGGAGCTTGCTCCGGCGGATGCTGATGACGGCATGCGCCACATCCCGGATGGTCGGGTTGGTAATCCCGGCCTGCGCCAGTTCTGACTGTATGGCTCCGTAAGAAGTTTTCAGGATGTGGTTTTTCCGGGTCAGCCGGAGGGCAACTTCCAGGATGACATATTTTCCTTTTCCTTCCTGCTTGAATACGGAATCCCGGTACCCGAACCGGCACTGTTCCCGGTTAAAGGTTTCCAGCTGCAGGTTTTCAAGGTTAAGTACGGTGCAGCTGACGAAGGT
>JAKOOI010000174.1 GCA_022701475.1 Weeksellaceae bacterium | reverse complement strand
GTATCGGGGTTATCCGTTTCATTGCGGCATGTTTCCATAGCCTCTTTTATGGTCTTTTTAAGTCTCTGTTCTGAAATAGCCATAGGTTAGTCTTTTAAAAATTTTTTAAACCGGTTCTGGATCGCCTGGAACTTAAGGTCATTGACCAGCTGTATCGTACTTCCGGTGTTGGTGGTGAATTTCATACTGCGGATTTCCAGGATCAGGTCTTCCATCAGGGCCTTTAAGGTTTCAGATTCTTTTTTCAGAAGGAACCCGTCCTTGTCAATGCGGAACTCCACATTCTCTATCTTTACCCGGAACTGTTTCAGCTGGGAATAATTGACAACGCATGCGATCTGCTTGCTGATAAAGACAACGCAAACCAGAGAGCCCTTTACGGGCTCCAGATACATTGATCCGTTTGCGTCATCAGTTACCAGGTAGGCATCCAGAATATCTGCGCTCCCGTCCAGAGGGCGGAGATCTGCGGTCTTGTTTTCCGCATCCACTTCCAGCACCTCGCAGATTTTTGCATAGATTTCGTCTCCTGTAGCGGCCAAAGCCTGAATAATATCTTTCATGGTGATAAAGGCTGCCCCAATTCGATGTTCTGGCGGTAGCCGTTTACCCCGAATGAGATTTCATTTTTTCTGATTAAATACACTCCTTTCTTCTGTTCCGCCGGGGAGATCTCAACAATGTCGCAGATGTTCACTTCGGGCTGGCCGAAAGTTTCAAAAGATCCTTTCAGTCCTCCTTCTTTATACCTGTCCAGCGACTGCTTTGCATATTTCCCGAGTTCCTCTTCACTGAGCCCGTCGATCCGGATTTTAATAACATCCCCGTCCTTGTCTCCCAGTTCCACGGTTTTCTTCCGGTGTTTGTTATCGAAACTCATCGCTTCGACCTTCGCCTTGATCTCTTCCCTTTCCCGGTACTCGAAGTTTTCGGAAATGATGTTTTTGCCGTACATGAACCGGTACTTTTCCCGGTGATCCAGCGGATACACCAGTCCTACATACAGCACATTTTTCCCGTCGATGGTCCTGAAATAAGAATTAAGCATGTATTTCTCCTTCAGCTCCTGAAGCTCGTCTGCGATCGTTGCTTTCGAGGTCCGATAATTCCCTACTTTCAATGTATCATCCACCAGCCTGAAAACGATTCCCGTATCCTTCAGAATATGCTCCATCACATCCTTGAGCAGCGCGTTTCTGAAAGCTTTCGGTTGTATTTTCTTCTGCTTGAGGAGAAACATGCTGTCTTCACATTTGATAACCACCGGAGTCCTGGCATCTACCGTCTTGATAAACCCGGTAAACCTGAGTTTCAGCTCATCATCATATCCCAGCTCCACCGTTACCTTATCCCCTCTTTTAAGGGGCGTCCTGAAATTATCATTGGCCAGTCCCTGCCACACTATTTTTTTGGGTAAGGTAAGTTCACAGGTATTGGTAAGGCTGGTGATGTCCTGTACAATAGAACAGTTGTTCAGCGATCTGAAGACCCAGGTTTTTTTGCCTTCAATGGTAATCTTACTTTTCAACCTTAACATCGTTCTCTTCTTTTAATTTGATCTCATAAGCATAATCGGACAGCATCTCGATCTTGATGCTCTGCCGGTTCCCGAAGGTTTCCTGTTCCATAGCGTATGACTTGACGACAGCGGACTGTATATCAAAGACGGACAGAAAAGCAGACTGCACGATAAGCGTCTCCTCAGAAGCCAGGATCTTGTGAAAATTCTGTACGGCTTCCAGCGGATAATCCGCAGAGGCACTCACTGCTCTGGGGCCCGATCCTGTCAATGACGGTACGTACACGTCCAGGAAATTGGTGATCCCCACTATAATGCTGATGTTGTAATCGCCTTTGCTGATGTATTCCTTGATGGTTCCGTCCCTGCCCTGCAAAGCCGTCGTCACAATATTCTTCTCCTGATTCACGGTGATGATACACTCTGCAAATTCAAAAGTCTCATTATCCTTATTCTTGATGATCAGGCTGGAAAGCGTGGGAACCCCCATCTGGTCTTCTGTAAACAGGTTTCTTTCGGTGCCGTCTGAAATGCTTCCGAACGAAGGCTGCATCCCGTCTCCTGAAACCAGCGGCTTTGCCGTCTGCATCCCGAACCGGTATGAAAGGTTGACGCCTGCACTTTTCACCGTATTTTCCGCTGGCGGAAACTGAAATGATGTAAACTTTTCCATATTAATAATTGTCTTTCTGAGCCAGTGTGAAATCGGCAACCGCCGTAAGCAGGGCTTCCCTTACCATCTGGATAATTGCTTCCTTGCTCATGGTGTTGTTCTGGTTGTAGATGTTCATGTTCTCAATGAGTTTTGTGATGTTGAGATTCCCTACGGATTTCTGCCCTCCTCCGGCGCCGACCCCTGAGCCCATACTTCCCCCGAAAGAGGAATTTCTGGACTGGACATTATTCAGCGCAGAACTTCCGAAATTTTTAAAATTAAATTCTTTGTTAAAGGCAGAATTGGATTCGAAAGCATTATTCTTTTTAGAATTACTTACTTTGTTTTTTTCATTTTCAATGCGTTTATCTGCTTCCTCTTTATTTTTTTCCTTTCTTTTTTGCGCATCAAAATTATCTCCGGCTTCTTTTTTACTTTTCAGACCTTCCTTATTTACATCAAGAATTCCTTTTGGAGAAAATATCTGATCCCATATTTTTTTTACGGGTGCCAGCACTTGCTTGGCTTTACCCGTAATCTTATCTATAACTCCTGATATTTTGGATGATATTTTGTCAAAGGCTTCAGTCATAGGATCCAAAATATGGAAGGAAATCCATTTTTTTAAATCTGTAAAAACATTAGATACTTCTGACCATGATTTACCAATAAAAGCTTTAGCCTTATTAAAGAAATTAATGACTCCGCTTAATTTTTCTTTTACAAAACTTACTGCATCTTCTATAGATTTATTAATAAACTTCCGGCTTTCAGTGATGAAATTGTGAGTTTTCATTTTGGCACTACTAAAAAAGCCGGTTATCTTTGACACAATAAATTGTATTCCCCCAGTCATAATGCTTAAGAGAGGTTTGATAATAACCTGCCAGAGCCGGGTTGCATATACGCCGATATTATGAAATACTGCTTTTCCTGCCCCGCTGATATATCCTAACATTTCCCTGAAACGCTTAGAATGATCCCAAAGCAATTTTATGGCAACCACTACAGCAACTACAGCTGCTACAATTGCCAGTACAGGCAAAATGAATTCTGCAAGAGCAGCCAATGCAATTCCAACTCCTTCTAAAGCAGGAAACATCTCAACTAAACTGCCGGATAAGCCGGCAACTTCTCCTAATCCAGGCAATAAACCTTCTGCCAGTACAGCTCCTTCACCCGCGGCAGGTATTGCTTCCGGTACAGCCGTAGCAGCAGGAGCAGTTCTTTTAAAGAGGTTTTTTGTCCATTTGAACAGTTCACTTATATCATTAAAAGTATCATAGGCACTTTTAAGTTTGTCAATAATTTCGATACCATCCCCTAAAGAGGAAAGAAGACCCTTGGTATCTTTTTTTCCTTCTGATGTTTCCGAACCGTTTCCTTCAGATGATGAGGATGAATCTTTTTTAAAAGGCTTCAATAAATCACCGTCCCGTATTCCTCTATACATCTTACCGATATCTTCGATACTATCATATACCTCCTTTAATTTTTTTACAAATCCAAGCCCTGTATCCAGATATGACATTAAGGTATTTTCTTCTTTTTTCTTTTCTTCCGATTGTTTAACCTCAGAAGCCGCATCAGAAGCAGAACTTTTTACAGACTGGGTAAAATTCTCTTTGTAAGACATTTCCGAAAGCCCCTGTGCCATTGAACTGATTTTTGAAAATTCGTTCATGGCGCCTGAAGTATCGAAGGAAAGGGCTGCCACCTGCGGTTGGGTGATGCTTTTCGTAAGCTCCCTGAACTCTGATGACAGCTCCTTTACTTTTTCAATAGAAGACCTGGTAAAAGAGGAGAAAGAATCCGATAAAGACTGAATGCCTTTTGTTGTTTTTTCAAGTGAAGTGTTGACGTCTTTTACCGCGCTGTTCAGATCTTTAAAAACATATACGCTCCGCAACACTTCCAAATTAAATAGTGTATCCATTATTTTATCATAAAAATTCTTCTGTTATTCTTTACCAAACAGGCTGCTTAGAATTTCAGCCTGGTTTTCCAATTTCCATTTTTCCAGCCACGTGGCTTGCGCATACAGCTTGGCCCATTGGGAAAGCTTCAGCTCCTCGGGATCGATATGGAAATTGGACCGTATAAGGGCATCCCCTTTCCAGCGTTCGTATTCACCGTGCTCGCTCTCCAGCGAGCTTACAAGTTTTTTACGGAAACGCTGAAAGAATTCATATGATTGGCTACACACTCCACGGCTTTAAGCTGAAGGAAATCCCTTTGCTTAATGGCTTCATCGGCTGCAATAAGGCAGTTGTCGAACAGAGCCTTTGTTCCTTTGATTTCATTGTTTTTCGCAATGGCTCCTGTGGCTTCCAGGGTTTTGAAATCCGGTTCCTTGAAGATGGCTTTGTATTCGTTGCCGCCTTGTTTCACGGTGCCTTCAATTAAAAGCCCGTGTTGGGCTTTTAATTCGGCAATCTGGGTTTCAGTTAACCCGCAGATCGTTTTTTCAGTATTCATGATTATAAAGATTTGTCTACAATGTGAGAGATTAATAATTCCAGTTCCACTTCCTTGCTCATGTCTCCTTCTTTCCAGTCGAAAGCGGTCTTCTTGAACTCGGCATTTTTCAGGACATGGGTAATGATAGGTCCTGCTTCCGGCTGGTAGCTTACGATTACACTGAACGGGGCAATCCTGTGAAGCTGTCCTTTCGGCGCCTTGGATTTCAGGGCGAAGAGGGTTCCTGAAAGAAGGGTGATTGAAGCAGTGGACTTCACTCTTCCGTATCCTCTGCTTACAGGATGCCTTCCGGCTCCGTAAATATTCTCTTTTTCCTGTTCCTCTTCATACTTTACCGCTCTGATACCGGTTACCGGAACGCCTCCGATATTTACTACGATATCACTCCAGCCGTATTCTCTTCCGTTGATTAATGGTTCTAATTCTAATGCCATTTCTTAGTTAGTTGTTAATGTTAAACCTATTTTTACAGTAATTGTTCTCAGTGTTCCTACAGGAACAATTTTTAATACCACGTTCAGCTTTGAATCCCTCAGGATCTGCTGGGCCGGGTCGATGTACACTTTGTACCCGCTTACTTCCCCGTCTCTTACCATCTGGTCGAGCACATCATCACACAGGGCTTCCAGGGAGGCCACTGCGGAATTTTCAAGGTGCCCGGTATCGGCGTCGATGTATACCGGTGAAGAAATCCTTGGGGTAAGGGCGCGGTTGATTTCGCGGATGGCCTTGTCTACAGCCGTGTTGTTTTCGATGTAGGCAAAATCATCATCCATTGCTGCAGCGGTGAAGCTGTCGTTGAAGTAGGTACCGGCCTGTCCGGAATACTTCATTCCGAAGAGGTAGCCTTTATCATGGATGTCCTGGATCTGCTGCGGGGTATAGGCGCTCAACAGAGATCCGTCACAGAATCCCGGGATATCCATTTCCCTGGCAAGCTCAGCATCAGCGGCCCATGTTTTGGGATAAGCGGTGGATACCAGGTTCTGCTTTTCCACCCAGGCGATGGATTCATGTACTTTTGCCTTGGAACCGGCTCCCAAAACGGCACCGATGGCGCTTACAGAAGGTGTGGTATCAGAAAGGAAATGTCCGTATCCTCCCATATCCTGGCCCAGTACCACGCTTACGTTTTCAGATTCCAGGGAATGAAGGTTGGGCAGTGCAGTCATATCTGCTTTGGCCACCTTTACCGATAAGAAGGTACTCAATGGGATGTTCAATCCTCTCAGGTATACCGCAACTTCATTCAGATTCCCTACTGCTGCTGCCAGATCAGATACCGGCCTTTTAAAATCGCATACGGCTACCCTTCTCAGTTTCCCTTCCGCAAAGTTCTGAAGCTGCTTTACTTCCTGATAGGTTCCGTCTGAAGTCAGGACTCCTTTTACATAGAGTTTCGCTCCCGGGTTTACCCTGAAAAACTCATTGATGTGGTAATGCATTACAGGGTTTTTCGCTGCTGTAATGTCTTTTTCGGCAAGTTCTTCTGCCGAAAGTACCATCTGGCTCGCCACGGCTGCTTCGCCGATCACGACCAATCCGGAAATATGGTCTTCCCCAGATAATAATCTGTTTAAACCTCCGTTTTCCCTTACAAATTTTACTCCGTTCATTTACTTTTGTTTTTACGAGTGTTATAATTATTGTTTACAGAATTCTGCAACCTGTCGGTGGCTGCTTTTTGAAATTTGAGCATCTTTTTAAAATTTAAATTTTAGCTGTTCTCTCTTGTTTTCTGAGGCAAAGTTGCGGCGTTAAAACTTCATACGGAAAGAGTTGTCAGATTTGCAGACACATCTGTAAGATCTTCTTACCAGGCTGTACGATTCTCTTATTCAATATTTTACCCTGCACGGAATTGGCGGAGCTTTGCACCGTCTAACATAAAATATATACCTATGAAAAATGTACTGGAAAACATCCGGACCCGGCTTTCCACGATTACGGAATTTAATTATACCGGTGAAGACTGGGGGCAGCTGAATGCAGATGCCGCCGCAGCCCCGGAATTTCCCTGCTGTCTCTTTAATATTTCTAAAGCATCGTACAACGACCTTGGGAAAGATCCCGGACAGACGCCGAAAAACAGGCAGTCGGGCAGCTTCCGGCTGAAGCTGAATATTGCGGATCAGGGAGCGGAGAACAGAAGCCTGAGCTGGGCAGAGCATATTCTGATGGAGAAAGTACACCAGGCTTTGCATGGATTTTCCCCTACCGAAAAATGCTCCCCACTCAAAAGAAAAAATTATAAGCGTTTAAAGCGCAGTAATGGTTTGATTATTTATAAAGTAATCTACACTTTTGAAGTAACGAACGTGTAAATTATAAGGCGGAATGAGGAGTATTGGTTTTTTCAAGCTCCTCTTCTATCGGGGTGTTCAGGATACGGTACAGGGTATCCCTGCTGATGTGAAACTTAGGATAGATGAACTCCCTCCAGATTACGGTAATGGGCGTATAGCGGCAGTCATGTCTGTTGAACTCATCCATAACCTGCTGATAACGGAGCAGTTTGTTTCTTCTGGCTCCCAATGATTGTTTTGTGCTTTTCATAAGTATTTTCTGATAAGGTTTTTTTTACTGATTCGGGATATTCAGGCAATCGTAAACGGCTGCTGTGAACTGAGGATGATTTTTGCTGTATTCTGCAGCGGGCAGCCAATAGCCCGTTTTAGGATCATAATATTCCAGCGTACTGTTCTGGCTGTATTTCATCCTCGGCGGATGCCATTGGTATTCCTGTACGAAGTTGAGCAGTTTTTCCGCTTTTACGGTAAGCCCGTTTTTTTCCTGAAGGTGCCTGTGGATCGAAACCCTGTCATACCATCCCAGTACATGATACATACTGTCTAAGGACAGCGTTGAATTTTCATAATTGATCATTTCCATTTTGCATTGAATTATTGTTATTGATTAGTGTCTGATGTGTATCCTGCTGCTCAGTTGGATCCGGACGGCCGGAAAGAAAAACAGACAGCATACAGAGATCGTGTTTTTTTATCTGCAGCAAAGATCAGCAGGCAATGCGTCAAAACTTGTCGCATTATATTTTTTTTTGACTGAAATCAACAAATAATTCACAACAATCTGATTTAAAAATATTTACAGAATTAAAAAAATTATCGGGGGAATTGATAAAAAACACGACACGTTTTGTCGTACCCCGGTCTACTTTCGTTTTCCAGACCTAAAACTTATTATATGGACAAAATTACTTTACAAAGAATAGAAAAGCTTCATCCTTCCGTACGCGAAGAGGTGATACAGATTATTAAAGAATGTGACGAAGCATTAACCGGAAGGGCAAAAATAAGAATTACCCAGGGCCTTCGCAGCTTTGAAGAACAGGAGAAACTCTACGCCATCGGCCGGATCACTTCCGGCAAAAAGGTAACCAACGCCAAGGCCGGACAGAGCATCCACAATTACGGGCTTGCCGTGGACATCTGCCTGATGATCGACGGAACAACAGCCAGCTGGGATACTGCCAGGGACTGGGACAACGACAAGGTGGCAGACTGGTACGAATGCGTGAAAATCTTTGCCCGCTACGGCTGGGACTGGGGCGGGAACTGGAAGACCTTCAAAGACCTGCCGCACTTCGAAAAAAAGGAAATCCGTACGAAAAACGGGCTGATCCGGGCCAGCTGGAGGACATTGCTGAAAATGAAACAGGATAAAAACGGCTATATCATTTTATAATTCTCTTTTATTTGAATTTATTTTTTAATGCGACAAGTTCTGTCGCATGTCCGGCCTACCTTTGCTTTACGGAAATACCAAAGCACCCTTTATAAAAGCTGAAACCAATAGTTGATCTGCAGAGACTATTGGTTTTACTTGTCTAAAGCCGTCAGGTATTCCTTAAAAAACAAGTATAAAAACAACATGAAAAAGACAACCATTCTTTCTTTGGACGGGGGCGGAATCAGGGGGATTATCACCTGCATTATCCTGCGCTACATAGAAGAACAGCTGCAGTTGTACGACAACCCGAATGCCAAGCTCGGAGATTACTTCGATATGGTGGCGGGAAGCAGTACCGGAGGGCTGATTGCGTCTATTATTCTCTGTCCCGATGAACACCGGAAAGCAAAATATTCCATCCAGAAAGGCCTGGAACTGTATGCTGAACGGGGTGGCGACATATTTCAGGTCTCTTTCTGGAAAAGCATGGTCAACCCGTTCGGGCTGATCAATGAAAAAATCTCCCAGGAAGCCCTTGAAAAGAACCTTAATGAATTTTTTGGAACCCTGGAATTAAAAGAATTAATAAAGCCCTGCCTGATAACAAGTTATGATATAGAAAACAGAAGATCAAAAATATTCAATTCCTGGAAAGCCCGGCTGAGCACCGACAATTTTTACGTCAAAGACATCTGCAGGGCAACTTCTGCCGCACCGACGTACTTCAGCCCGGTTCAGATCAAATCCATGTACGGGCAGATTTTCAGCCTGATCGACGGCGGCATGTTTGCCAACAACCCTGCCCTCTGCGCCTATGCGGAAGCCCGGAAGATCCCTTTCGCGGAAGTCCTGAAAAGCCATCAGAAAACCAACCGTCCGACGGTAAACGACCTGCTGATTGTTTCTATCGGCACGGGCATCGAAGCCCGGCCTTATACCTTTAAGAAACTGCAGAAGGCAGGCAAGATAGGCTGGGTGAACCCGATTATCGATATTTTACTTTCTGCCAATGCGGAAACCGTGGACTACCAGCTCTGCCAGATGTTCCAGACCCTGGGAACCAAAAACCAGAAGAACTATTACCGGCTGAACCCTTCGCTGAAAAATGCTTCCCCGGCAATGGATAATGTGCGGAGATACAATATTGAAAACCTTATCCAGGCAGGCCTGAGCTATATTGA
>JAKOOI010000153.1 GCA_022701475.1 Weeksellaceae bacterium | reverse complement strand
CATCCGAAATTTTTTCTGTACGCCGAGGGTCAGTCAAGAGGAATTGAAGACTATACCTATCCTGATTATTACGAGATCAAAGGAGGGCTGGGCTACAACCTTACCATAAACCATAAACCTTTCATCGGTCTCGGAAGATATGCCACGTACAAGGACCATGCAATTAACAGGGAAGAATTCAGGGTGTGGCTGCAGGATGTCATTGACTTCAAGGCGGGGATTGTAAAGTTTGAAAACCGGTTCCGTGCTGAAAAGTCATGGTTCTACGAGCCTCAGGCTGATAAAAACTCGGAAAGAATGCGCTACCGTTACCGCCTGAATGTTTCGGTTCCCCTGAACGCCAGGAAAATAGCGCCCGGAACTGTCTTTGCCAATGTATACGATGAAATTTTCGTCGTATCACCTATCAAACCGGCCTTTGCCAGGAACAGGGTGTACGGCGGATTCGGGTACCAGGTGGATGATCATTTCGGAGTTCTGGCAGGCTACCTCTGGCAACGGGAATTCGAAGCCAAAGGCAATAAAAACGTCCATTTCATCTACCTTGCCCTGAACATCAATATTGACGATACCGGCAGCAAAGCCCGGACGTATCATTTTCCCGGAGCCGATTAGGAAGCCTTCGCTATGGCGGCCTGGCAGTCCAGCAATGCCTCTTTACCGGCAGTATACGCCTTGTTGATCATATCCTGATAAGCATATACTACGGTAAAAACAGCATTTACTTCAGTCTCATAATACCTGTCGTTGTTGAAATAAATATATTCGGATGCGATAAAGTCTTTCAGAAGGTTTTTGTCTTCTATGCTCAGCAGGTCTCTGTAACCGGAATCCTCAATAAACTGTGTCAGCACTTTCTTAAAAGGTTTCTCATGACGGAGCAAAATAGCCCTGTGTTTACGGATTTCTTCAAAAGAAAGGGTGGTGGTCATAAACTGCAGGTGCGGAATAAAATGATTGACTGAATTCTGAAACATTTCATATTCCCTGTCCAGAGTGGCAAATTTCATATACCTGTTTTTCAGGATATCTTTATCCGCATCACTGGCTTTGTGATAAAAATAGCTGAAAATATTTCTGTCGTTCTCCCGGACCTCTTCCTTTACGGCTTCCAGATCCCTTGTAAAACGCGGAATCAGAATACCGGCCTCCCGGGCTTTGTAAAGACTTCCGTTGTAACGGAAGTTCTTTACAGCCTTAGGGTTGGCTTTCAGGTATTGTAAAGTACAGAGATCGGCTTCCAGCCCTGCTTTCTCATACATCAGCGTAATCTTCTGATCATTGAAAAAGTCATGGTCGCAGGCATTAAGGGGTTCCCGTACCAGCAGATCCGGATCTTCCAGTACAGGATGATGGACATCATAATATCCGTTGAACAGAAGACTTGCCGGCGATACGGGAAATTTCTCCCCGTACAGTTTTATGAAAGTTTCATTATCAATTGCCTCACCTGTATTCTTAACGGATTGCACGGTAAGGAACTTCCTGGTCAGCACCCTGCAGGTTTCACTGAAACCAAGGATGAGTTCTTTGGCAGGAGCCGTATTTTCAGGACGGTTTACGGTAGGGTTTCTGGCAATCCTTTCCACGCGTACATCAGTTTCGGGATGAAAGGTCCATGGATCCTCAATTTCGATTCTGGTCTTTTTATAACGCCTGATCCCGCTGCTGTCAATGACAGGGAAACCATTCGTATAGGGATAATTGTTCCTGTCACTCATGATTTTCATCAGGGCAGTCTGGTTATCATAAAGGTTTTCCGGCAGATATGCCGCATTGCTTTCCGTATAAAAAAGAAAAGCACCGGTAAGAGCGTTTTCACTTAGCTCAATCCTCATCAGTGAAGAGATCTGTTCCCTGGGATTGGTAACATAGGTGGCAACGGCATCGGCATGGAATTCCATTTCGCGGCGAAGGGAAGCGTGATGCCTGAATAAAAATTCAGAAACGGTTTTCAGGATAAAGCGGAAAATATTGATCACCAACATGGCGACAGAGGAAAAAATCTGAAATACCCAGTGTCCCGAACTGTATTTAAGGGAATTTTCAAACCCGGCATTGTTGTACACCGTATCGAAGATGATTTTTTCTGCCTGGTTTATATAACCGCCTATTTTCATGCTTTTCTGTGAAAAATGCCCGAATTCGTGGGCCAGCACCGTTTTAAGCTCACCGGTGGTTACGGTATTGATAAGCCCCATCCCGATGGTCAGGTTTTTTCTTACCGGCAGGAACATGCTCCAGAAGAGGGAATTATAGCTTACATAGGCATTGACTTCGTGTGAAAGGAAAACTTTTTTCGGTGCCTGGACTCCTGTTTCTTTCACCATTTCATCGATTATCCCGAAGAGTTTTGGCTGCTGCGCCCTGCTGATTTCCAGAAGGTGCCGGCTGTTGTCCTGCTGCCGGGAAAAGATAAATTTGATCAGAAAATAAAAGACCACAAGCCCGGTACCGAACATACCCAATGCGATAACCAGCGTTATATAACCGGCATGTAAACTGAGGACTTTTACAGCACCGTATCCCAATAATACGATAAGCGCGAGTGCCAGCAGCATAAGCAGCAGGTAAACGGTGAAAAATACAAATACCGATGCGAGGGCATAGATCAGCCTGGAACGGTATACGGGGGAAACGGGAGGAAGTTTATTGGTCATTAGTTGATAGGTTGTTAGTTTGTAGTTGGAAAAGATTAGTATTTTTCCGTGAGGTAGTGATACGCTTTTAAATATTTATTGAACCTTTTGATATCTTTCGGGGTCAGTTCACGGTTTACCCTTCGAAGGTCCATATTGTCGCGGAGGTCATTTAACTTTACGGCTACCGCAAGAGGGGATCGTTCGGTCCTTTTAACGAAATCATCATAATTTTCTTCGGGATCAAATTTCGTGAGGCAGCTGATGGCAAAAATAATGTATTCCGGGAAGCCTTCATTCCTGAGGTAATCCAGGCTGAACTCATGAGGATGGTCTTCTACTACGTCATGTAATACGCCCACGATTTTTTCATCCATGGTTTTACCGTATTCCATCACCCGCATCACATGGGCAATGTAGGGAGCGTGGTATTTATCAGTCTGGCCCTTATGTGCTTTATCGGCAATTTTTATGGCTCTGTTCAGCAGTTCTTCTTTAGTCATGTATCGTTTATCAAAACAGAATACAAAAATATAAAATGCCCCCGTTTCGGA
>JAKOOI010000149.1 GCA_022701475.1 Weeksellaceae bacterium | reverse complement strand
CGGACGTCATGAGAATAAATGAAGTAAAGAAGAAAGAGATAAAAAATATCGTACTCTACAATCATCTGGGCGGTAAAGACCATAGCCTGGTTTTGCTTGAAAGAGCTTAACTTTTATCATGGAATTTATGAAATACAAAATAATCTCTGACAGAGATTTTACCACGGGTCTGAATGCGTTCCAAATAAAATAAAGGACCCCGAAAAAAGGTATTACATAATCTAGAATATACATGATGGTCTCATTTAGGCGCTTATTCTGTTTTTCTAATTATGCAGGTACCACTTGCACAAACTACCGCATATTATACCAATTCACTTATTTAATAGAGCAACTGGTCAAGGAAAACACAGACAAACGAATATTGATAATAAAGAAATATAATGAGATACTATAATTTCATCCTGCTCTACCTCTTCTGTAACATTTTCATCTATGCTTTTCAGGGGAGTTTCTGGGTGTATGTGTTCTGTTTCCTGATGTTTTCAGCGTCCGTTGTCTGGGGATCGTTTGATATCGGACTCGGTTACTTCGTCAACAGCACTACGCACAAAAGGACAAAATCAAAAGAAATTGCCCTGACATTCGATGACGGCCCCACTGAATGTACACCGGAATTCCTGGATCTGCTGAAGGAGCATGATATCAAAGCCACTTTCTTCTGTATCGGAAAACAGATTGAAAAATATCCCGAAACTTTCCGGCGGATTATTGAAGAAGGCCACACCGTAGGCAACCACACCTTATCACATGCTGCAAATACCGGGTTCTTATCTGCCTCAAAAATGATCATGGAAATCGAAAAGTGCGATGACATAATGCTGAAAACAGGAAATATTACCACAGGCCTGTACCGGCCGCCTTTCGGAGTTACCAATCCGAATATTGCCCTGGCTATTGAAAAAACCGGTAAAAAAAGCATCGGTTGGAATGTCCGGTCTCTTGATACCATCACGGAAGATGAGAAAAAAATTTACCGGAAAATTACCAAAGGACTTCATAAAGGCAGCATTATCCTGCTCCACGATACCTCGGAAAAAACCTACCGTGTATTGACAAATTTATTGGTATTTTTGAAAAATGAAAAATATTCGACTTTCACAGTGGATGAGATTGTATTTCCAGATACCGTACAGCGGTTGAAATAATAGTAATAAAACCCGGAAGATCATTTATATTCAGGCAAGTAAGGCTTTTTGACAGGACATTGGATGGCAATTTAAACAGTCAAATACAGGATAAAGAGATAAAAACAGAGTAAATAAGGCTGTTTCCGGAACTTAACTTTATCCATCAAGAGGGATCATACCACTATAATTGCAAAAAAATTGAAGCCAATGCTTTCTTCCGTATGTAAAATAAAAACAGGAAAAAATGATTAAAAGTATCTGTATTTTCTCTTTTGTAATGCTTTCAGGCTTCTTCCTGGCGCAGAATACCGCCATGTCCGGAGCAGAAGCCAAAGCGTTCGTATCGAAAATTTCTGCTGAGGCCAAAGAAATAAAGACTTTGCAGGCAGACTTCATCCAGACCAAAAAAATGGATTTCCTGGACAAAAGCATTGTCACCCAGGGAAGGATGTCCCTGAAAACCCCGAACATGCTGAGCTGGCGGTATACCAAGCCTTATCAGTACAGCATTGTATTCCGGGACAATAAAATTTTCATCAATGACCAGGGAAAGAAGTCTTCCGTAGATGCCAAAAGCAAAACCTTTGAAAAGATTAATAAGCTGATCGTGGGAAGTTCCAACGGCCAGATGTTCAATGATCCTGAATTTTCAGTAGCCTATTTTAAGAATACAGGCTTCAATATTGCCCGGTTTACCCCGAAATCCGCCCAGCTGCTGAAATATATCAAACAGATCGAGCTTCAGTTCCCGAAGAACCAGTCCACGGTTTCCCAGGTGAATATGACGGAAGCTTCGGGAGATACAACAGGCATTACCTTTAAAAATACCAGAATCAATGCACCGGTTGCTGCTTCGGAATTTAGCTTATAGCCTGGTTTTTATTGTGTGCATTTCCTGTAAAACCTTCAGGCTTACGGATGCAAAACCTGTTCTGAACACGGAAAAAAAGGTGGAAAACCTCTATTTTTCGTCTGGGGAAGATTATGTCTATAAATGCCAGATGGACATTTACAAAAATCATGTCAGCGGAATCCTGATCATTAAAAAAATCAACGGGACCGCTCACCGGGTGGTACTGACTTCAGATTTCGGTAATACATTAATCGATTTTGAAATTTCAGAAAATGAATTCAGGCTTCATTATGTACTTCCGGATATGGATAAGAAAATCGTTATCAATTTCCTGAAAAATGACTTCCGGGAACTTCTGAGGCAACAATACCCTGTCAATGAAACCTTTGAAAACGAAAATTCCAATGTTTACCTTTCGGAAATCGATCATAAAAAATATTATCTTTTCTTTAACAAGAAGAACGGGCTGCTGGAACAGATGGTCTATACGAAAAATAACAGGGAGAAAATCGATTTTACTTTTGAAGCAAAAAAACATATCTTCGCAGACCGCCTGAACCTCCGGCATAAAGATTTTAAGATCAACATAAAACTATTTCAGATAACCGAAAACGAATAAATTCACATGAAAAAAATTACTTTCTTATTTATTATGATGGTCTCAGGGCTGTCCCTGGCACAGGTAACTTTTAATCCCGGAATCCGGGCAGGTGCCAATTTCTCGCATTTTACGAATAAGGCGCAGTGGTACTCCTATCTCGATTTCGACTATTCGGGCAATAACGATGCACGGATGGAATTCAGAAACAAGACCGATGTGTATCTGGGATTGACCGGGAATATCCGTTTTGCCCGGTTTTATGCTTTGCAGCCTGAGATCAACTATTCGAGGCAGGGAGCAAAACTCGACACGAATATCAACAACTGGAACGGACAGACCCTTACAGCTTCTTATGTAAGTTTTCAGCTGGTTAATAAATTCTATTTCAATAAATTCAACATCCATTTCGGCCCAACGCTGGAATTTCTGGTGGAACAGAAAAATTTCGATGCCTCCAATGAGGTTGATCTTGGAATTACAGCCGGAGCAGGATTCGACATTACTGAGCATTTCGGCGTGGAAGCCCGCGTAAAGAAAGGCTTTGTCCCGGTCTACTCTTTTTATAACGACCACTCGAATATCACGTTCCAGGCCGGCGTCTATTATACCTTTACCCTAAAAAAATAACTGTATGCAAAGCATTCTTACCGATTTTTATACGATACAATCCTGCGAACCCACGGAAAACGGAAATTTCGACGCCCGAATTTCCCTTAATAAACACCATGACATTTTTAAAGGCCATTTTCCGGGAAATCCGGTAACCCCGGGCGTGTGCATGATGCAGATCGTTAAGGAACTGACCGAAGAATGTACCGGCAGGAAATTATTCCTGAAATCTGCTTCCAACGTAAAATTCATGGCCATCATCAATCCCTTTGAAACGCCGGATCTGGACCTTCAGCTGAATATTACCGAAGATGAAGAAAATATCAGGGTTAAGAATACCACCTCTTTTGGCGGGACTATTGCACTTAAAATGTCTGTGAACTATCAAAAGATTTAACGTATGAACCTTCTTTTTTCATTTCTTACCGCATTTATCCTTTTCTTCCAGTCCGGACTTGAATCCTTACGGAGCAGCTATGCAAAAGCGCCTGCCTCCACTGCCGATACGGAGGCTTTCATCAGCATGGCAGAGAAAGCAACGGGATCAGATCCTGCCATCCGCGGCTATAAGGCTGCAGCTAAGATCATGGAAGCTAAAGTGACCAGGAAAGACAGGAAAGCATTGGTGAAAGCCGGAGCTACAGCCCTGGAAAGCACCATCAAATCCAATCCTTCCAACATCGAGCTCAGGCTGATCAGGTTGAGCATCCAGGAAAATATCCCGAAAATCGTAGGATACAGGGGAAGCCTTAAAGAAGACAAGGCCTACATTCTTGCCCAATACGGAAAACAGAATGCAGCCATGAAAAATTATATCAGAAGATTTGCTGCACAATCCAAAACCATGACGGCCGAAGAACGGGCGACCTTAAAATAACGCTATGACCCGTACCGAAGTACAGCAGACGATTTCTGACAGAAAAATCTGCGTTGTCATTCCTACTTATAACAATGAAAAAACCCTGAAGAGGGTGATTGACGGCGTCCTGGAATATACCGGAAATATTATTGCCGTAAATGACGGCTCTACCGATTCCACTCCGCAGATCCTGAAAAATTACCCGCAGATTGATGTAATATCCCTGCCGGAAAATAAAGGAAAAGGGAATGCCCTGAAAACAGGCTTCAGAAAAGCCATTGATTCTGGATATTCCTATGCCGTCACCATTGATTCGGACGGGCAGCACTATCCGGATGATTTTCCGGTATTCACAGAAGCGCTGATGTATGAAAAAGAAGAAGTGCTCCTGATCGGGAACCGGAATATGTCCCAAGATGGCATTCCCAAGAAAAGCAGCTTCGGCAACCGGTTTTCCAATTTCTTGTTTTGGTTTGAAACAGGGATCAGGCTGGAAGACACCCAATCCGGTTACCGGCTGTACCCGCTTCATAAAATCCCCAAAAAGTATTTTACCCCGAAATTTGAGTTTGAGATCGAAATTATCGTACGTACCGCCTGGCGACGGGTTCCCGTAAGAAATGTTCCCATCAGGGTATTATATGATCCGGCAGAACGGGTTTCCCATTTCAGGCCGTTCCGGGATTTCACTCGCATCAGCATCCTGAATACCATTCTGGTAGCCATAACCCTGGTGTATATCATTCCGCGGAATTTCATTCATAATTTCAGGAAGAAAAGCTTCAAAAGGTTTTTACAGGAAGATGTGCTGGAAAGTGACGGCAGCAACCGTACCAAAGCATTTTCCATTGCATTGGGCGTCTTCATCGGCTTTTCACCTTTATGGGGATTCCATACGCTGCTTACCCTCTCGCTGGCAGTCCTTTTCAAACTGAATAAAGTACTGGCTTTTGTAGCCTCCAATGTAAGCCTTCCCCCATTTATCCCGTTTATCATTGCCGCTTCCCTGTTCTTGGGTGCTCCTTTTGTAGAAGGCGACAGCAATATCCTGAGCCGGGAACTGAATTTTGAGCTGATCAAAAACAACCTTGTCCAGTACGTGATCGGGAGTTTCATTCTGGCCATAGGGATGTCTGCTCTTTCCTGGATCGCCACATTTCTTTTCCTGAATAAGGTAAGCCCTGAAAACAACTGACTCCGCTGTACTCATAATCGGCCTGCCGCATAAAAAATGCAGAACCTTTCGGTCCTGCACAACTTAATAGTAAATGAAAAGCTAATACTTATTTTTTGGTTATTTTACGGCTCTGGCTTTTACCGTTTTTATCTGTTACCACAATCATATAATTCCCCGGATTCAGGTCTTTCAGGGAAAGTGAATTTCTTTCAATTTTTGCCTGAAGCACCATCCTTCCGCTCATTTCATAAACGCTGGCCCCTGATGGAATAAAATTTTGATCAATTGTAAAGTTCAGGTCATCCTGCACGGGATTAGGATATACCGTAAAGAGTTCCCCGGCGGCCTCCGCTTCTTTTGTATTCAGGAAGGTTCCTTCCACTACATTCAGCGTAGTATTGGGAGTTACATTATTAATTGTATCCACAAGCCCGGACGGCCATTTTACCACCACTTTGGTGATTGCGCTGGCCTGTCCGATTCCGAAATGTACATTCAGGGTACTCATATTCTGGAATCCGGTTCCGCTCTGTACATCGCGGATCTGCTTACCCCAGGAACCGTAGATTTCTACCCTGGCGCCGATACCGTTTCT
>JAKOOI010000140.1 GCA_022701475.1 Weeksellaceae bacterium | reverse complement strand
CATCCTTTTTCTTTTGCCAAGGACAAAGCCAGGATAAGAAAAAGATACAGCGGATAGCGGGATAAAGCTCCTGAATAAAAATTCAAGGTTGAAAGTTTAAGGGTCGAAGATTCAGGGAGCTGAATTCAGATTCAAAGTTCCGGATCAGTGCACGGAAATTTTCTTTTAAAAATAGAGGGAAAGATCTGGTGGTGACCGTGAAGATTGCCTATCCGCTCATACATATATTATTTATTTCTCTATTATCAATACACTTATATTCTACAATGCGCTGATGGTAAAAACAATCCTGCTGCTGTAAGTGGCTGCCGGAATGGTAACCGATACACCGGAAAGCTGCAGCTGCACGGGGATGTTGGTATATGATGCCAATGCAAGGATTGCTGTGATTCTGAACAGTTCTACGTCGGTAGTCTGGGGAATCGTGGTATAGGTATTGCCGCCGGTAATGGTACAGGTGGTGCATGATGATGTTCCGTTTCCGGTTCTTCTTGCCGATAAGATGAGACTGGAATTCCACGAAGGATTTGCTTCATAATGCATGCTTACTTTTCCGGTTCCCAGCACCAGAGGGACGCTTGCCGTCAATAAAATCTCATTGGCCGCACTTTCATAAGTGCCGGAGTAATTATTGCCTGCTTCAGTAATCGCCGGAATACCGACCACCCAATTGGTCCCGCCCACTGTCAATGTCCGCTGCGCTTTTACAGGGCAGCCCAGGCACAGTATCAGAACCGCAGTCAGCATTCCGGTCAGGATTTTATAATAGGATTTCATTCGTACGTTTTTATTCGGTAATGGTATAAATAATGACGACAGGCGTATTTGTCCTGGCCGTAAGATTGGCGTATGTATTGGGAACAAGGGTTATGGTCAGCCGGTGGCCGTTATTCGTCCCGTTTCCGGTAAAGGCACCGCCAATCCCGCTTATGATGGTTTGTGCTGTTGTCGTAAGAATAATCTGTCCGGAAGGTATCCCTAAAGCACCTCCGCCTGAACCTGAGGCTGCAGCCGCCTGAATCCTCAGATCGGTCCCCGGGATCAGCTGACTGACGGATGCTGTAATTCTCCGTGCAGCACCTGCGGGCAGGATAGCGGAAGTGTAATTAATCCACTTGGCAGTGTTGGCTGCCGGCGCTGTTACGGTATTTCCGGCTTCGGAAGGGGCGGTATAATTTAAACTGATGGTTCCGGCAGGTTCCACATCCATCAGGGTAACTACAGGAAGTGTTACATTCACAGTCCGGCTTCCTGTGGTCTGTGAAATCAAACGGCAGGTAAGACATAAGCCTATTGATATCATCAGTCTTGTATTATTCATTTTGATTTCTGTTTGTATGGTAAGTTACCCTGACGGGTTCCTGCTGGTATTTTACCTCACCGGACTGTTTTATGACGCTGAAAATTACTTTTTGTATGTCAGATGGCTGCAGGTCAAGCCCGAACTGATCAACCGGTATTTTATATCTTTTATCAAGTCCGTTCCTGTAGATCTTTACGGTCCATGGTCCGGGACGCAGATAGGTGAAATCAAAGCTTTCGCCGATAGCTGCCATTTTCCGGTAGGTCTGGGATCCGTTTGATGCTTCGACAATCATATGGTCTTTTTTTCTGTCTTTTTTTTCAGCAGTAAGCTGTATAAAATCCTGCCGGTTGTTTTCCGTAAGTCTTACAGATCCTTGTATACGGGCTGCCCCCGTTAATCCGAAATTATACACATTTTCTTTGTTGACCAGGTGCAGTGAAGCGGGAATATTCACGTCCGGAATATCATGGAGGTCTGTGGTAGAGCGGTCGATTTCCAGGGTATAATTTCCCGGAACCATATTTTTGAACATAAAATTCCCGTCTTTATCCGTAACCGATACATGAGTTCCCAGCATGAGCCGTATTCCGTCGGTTTTCCTGACACCAAGATTGCTGATGGTTCCGTAGAGGCTGGTATAATCTGTGGTTTTCTGCGTGGGTATATCCAGCCGTACCGTGTAGCGGAAGGAGAAAATAAAATCCTTATTGCCCAATTCGCCGCGCTGCAGGGTGCACCGCCCGGAAAGGTCCATCTCATGGCCGGGAAGAATCTGCTGACGGAACAGCAGTTCAAAGAGGTTACGGTCTGCAAAATATTCTTCAGGCATATAATTGTTCTGATAAAAAAGGCTGAAGCCGGTTTTTTCAGAAAAACGGCTGGTGATACGGGCGCCGTAATAGACCTGCTTCTGATTCGGCATCTGATACCGCGAAGTCATCGCGTAGCTGCCATAGAGGTAGAATGAAGTTCTGAATTTCTCAAAACTTATACCGGCGGTGTAAAAGGAAGAACTCCCTGTATAGGACAGCAGGTAATTATCTGTTTTTCCAAATTGTCCCTGCAGGTTGAGCTGGAATATTCCCACCTGCTGATCGGCTGTTATTCTGAAGAATTTTTCTTTGTAATCAAATTCCCTGGGCATCAGCCGGTCCTGATACCGCTGAAATCCGTTATACAGCATCATTGATCCGTTCTTCGAATACCGGTACTGGATCCCGTACTGCAGGTATTTGCGGTAAGGCGCTGCAAGAAATAATGTATCCCGCTGGAAATTTCTGGCATCCTGTACATAATTGGCCATAATACCGATCTTTTTGGAAAGCTGGTACTGAAGGTTTCCGTTGAATGTGGCTGTATTATTAAAATAACCCGCATATGCAGGACTTGTATGCATGTACATCAGGTTTCCGCTGAGTCTGCTGAAGCTGGCAACACTTTGAACCATAAAAGCATTTCCATGGGTTGTGCGGGTTTTGCTGTAAGAGGTTTCTGCAGAAACTTCAATATTTTTATGGAGCCTGAATTTCCCTGTAAGATAAGGCAGCCGGGCATTGGAATCCAGCCTGAAGGTAGAAAGGCTGATGCCGGAATTTTCCGGTCCTGGGATTTTATACAGGTATCCGGCTGTGATTTCGGATTCCCTGGCAATCCTGTATCTTAAATACCCGTTAAACTCTTCTTTTATGTCCCTGAAGAATCTCGGATGATTGTAGAAACCGCCAAAACTGAACCGCTCTGCATCCACACGGATTTCCGCACCGCGTCCATACCGGGCATATTCGGTGATGTAGGAAGAGGAATAGTTTTTATCTCCGAGATGAAGGTAGATATTCTTTCTCCTGTAATTCAGGAAATATTCTTCATACGGAGTAAATGAATTGAACTCTACGGGGTTTTTAGTTACGGCATGAAATTCCAGAAGGTTTTTTTGGTCCTTGTCAAGGCTTCCTTTCCCATAAATTTCTCCCTGGAAGCCGTCGCGATAGTTCCCCCGGTTCTGCATGCCGGTAAAGGCCACTGATGCTGACACCGGAAGCCTGTGAAAAGCATCCGCTTCAACAGGTTTTACAGGGATTACCCGGATGCTGGTATATATGCTTTGCTGTTCTTTCAGGTCTTCTGCAGAGTAGACAGAAAGATTGAGATTCTGGTATTCATCTTTTTCCAGTTCCGGAAGGGTGTTTTTTGTTACGGTAACCATTCTTTCTTCTCCTGCCTGCAGAGTAAAAGCGGCAGTTCCGTCAATTACCGCATTCCTGCTTTCCAGGATCAGGTGTTCGGCAATATTCCCGCTGTTCCTTAAGAGGAAGGAAGAGGCGATAACTTCCCCGGCCTTTACAAACTCGGGAGCACTGAGGGCTGATAACACAAGCTGTCTTTTTTCTGAAACCGTAAATACGGAACGGAGTGAAAATTTTTCACGGGTGCTCTTTTCAGTGCCGTACAGCTCCAGAAAATAAGTACCATGAGGAGTTGCGGCTGCAATTTTTACAGGAACAATGTATACCGTACTGTCATTTCCGGAAACTTCTGTCTCTCCCCGGGAAAGCAGGGCTGAGATAAAAGGGGCGGATGTTTTTACTTCTGTTTCATATCTCTTTTTTTCAGCCGTATTATTCACGATCATAAAGGAAACAGAAGCTGTGGTTCCCGGTGGCACAACATTTTGATCAACAGCATCTTTTTTCTGTGAACAGATGAATACCGGGAGCAGGAAAAATACGCAGAAAACACAGCAGTTATTCATTCTTTATTTCCAGTTCCGTAGTCAGAGCGAAGGCATTATCATCGTCATCGGCAGCCACCAGTACAGCACTGTACTTTGAAGGAGGCATCTTGCCGATATCAATAGGAAATGACTTCGAGGTTTGCGGCAATATCCCCATGGCCTGACCGGAAAAGGTTCCTGTTTTCCGGCCGGTAGCCTTATTGTAAATTTCAATGGTTACCGTGGGTTTGCAGTATAGATTCCCTTTATTGGCCACAGCAATATTCAGCCATTGCTTACCGTTCTGTTTTTCAATCTTTACGCCTTCAAATTTCAGGTCCGGCTTTGCTTTCTCGGTATGAAGGTCGGTAATAATCTGGATGGCATATCGTATCACGGAGGTAATATTGATACCTTGGTTGCTTTCATCAGGCCTGAGATCCTCTACCGGCTCTACCATAATCACACTCCAGTAGCTGCCGGGTTCAGAAACCTGGTCAGGAATCATAATTTCATAATAGACTTCCGTCTTTTCCCTTTCCCTGAGAGTTATCAGATTGGTATTCATCCTGATCCATCCCGCATTGCTTTTTATATTGGTATGCGGTGGTGAATAATAGAGGGTCCCGTCAGCCTGGTAGCTGAAATCCTGAAGAAAAAGCTTCACGTTCTGGGATTGTTTGCCATTGTTTTCGATGGCAATTTTTCCCTGGTATACTTTTCCGTTTT
>JAKOOI010000138.1 GCA_022701475.1 Weeksellaceae bacterium | reverse complement strand
GAGTTCCGAGGTTGGAAAGATCATCCGTCAGCCTAAGGAATCCACGGAGACGACCCATATTTCCGTCCTGGACAAAGACGGGAACTCCGCTGCGGTAACCACTACCCTGAACGGATTGTACGGCAGTAAAGTAGTGGTTTCTGGGGCCGGTTTTTTCCTCAATAACGAAATGGATGATTTTTCCGTTAAGCCTGGTGTTCCGAATATGTTCGGTGCAGTAGGCGGTGAAGCCAATTCCATTTGGCCCAACAAGAGGATGCTTTCCTCGATGACGCCCACAATAGTCCTGAAAAACGGGAAACCGTACATGGTAGTCGGGACGCCCGGCGGAATTACGATTCCTACTTCCGTTTACCAGTCGATGGTAGACGTTATAGATTTTAAGCTGAACACCAACACCGCCGTCAATGCTCCTAAATTCCACCATCAGTGGCTCCCTGAAACGGTGGCTTTTGAAAAAGATTTCCCCGAGAATACGATCAGTGAGCTCGAAAAACTGGGCTACAAGACGGAAAGATGGAAGCAGATCGGCAGGACGGAAATGATTCTGATGGATGAGAATGGAAGTATCCATGCAGTGGCAGACGGCCGCGGTGATGATTCGGTGGCAGTAGAATAAGCCGGAGGGATCTATAATCAAAGGCCTCTTTTTTTACCGGAACTTTTCTGTAACCTAATTTCCTGGCCTGCAGCAATATTCATGACTTTTATCATAAATCCCATAAATTTTCTTATTTTTCGGGATCAAATTCATTTTCATTGAAAACAAAAAAATTTTACGGACAGCTCTATTTCCAGGTCATCATAGCCATTCTCGCAGGTATTCTTTTAGGCCGTTTCTACCCTGAGCTGGGTGAAAAAATGAAACCTTTGGGCGACGGATTCATCAAACTGGTCAAAATGATCATTGCACCGGTCATCTTCATCACCCTTACCCTGGGAATCGCCCATATGACCGACCTGAAAAAAGTAGGCAGGATTGCCGTAAAGGCGATGATCTATTTCATTACTTTTTCTACCCTGGCACTTATTATCGGACTGGTGGTAGGAAATGTGCTCAGGCCCGGCCACGGACTGAATATCGATCCGGCCACACTTTCAGGAGATGTATCCCAGTACCAGCAGAAAGCCCATGATACTACCCTGACCGGCTTTGTGATGAATATCATCCCGGATACCTTATTCAGCCCGCTGATCGGTGAAAATATCCTTCAGGTACTGCTGGTTGCAGTGCTTATGGGTACTGCGCTGGTCCTTACGCAGGAGAAAAGCCGTAAAGTCACTGAGTTCCTGCAGGACCTTTCCGCTCCGGTTTTCAAAATCGTCCATATGCTGATGAAACTGGCGCCTGTCGGGGCATTCGGGGCAATGGCCTTTACCATCGGGAAATACGGGCTGCATTCCGTGCTGAACCTGATCTTTCTGGTGGGCACCTTTTATATCACGTCTGCCCTTTTTGTGGTATTGGTGCTGGGAGCTGTTGCCTGGTACAACGGTTTCAATATTTTCAAGCTGATGTATTACCTGAAGGAAGAACTGCTGCTGGTGCTCGGAACAAGCTCATCGGAATCGGCCCTTCCCGGACTGATGGAAAAACTGGAAAAAGCAGGCTGCTCCAGGGCCATCGTAGGCCTTGTAGTTCCCACCGGCTATTCCTTTAATCTGGACGGTACCAATATTTACATGACACTGGCCTCGCTTTTCATTGCCCAGGCCCTGAATATTGATCTTTCCCTCGAAAAACAGCTCATGCTGCTTCTGGTCGCCATGCTGAGCTCAAAAGGGGCCGCAGGCGTTACCGGAGCCGGGTTTGTTACCCTGGCCGCCACCCTGGCCGTAGTCCCTGAAATCCCGATTGCCGGAATGACCCTGATCCTGGGAATCGATAAATTCATGAGCGAATGCCGTGCCCTGACCAACGTCATCGGGAACTCGGTGGCCACGGTAGTAGTAGCGAACTGGGAAAAACAGCTGGATAAAACCCAGTTACAGTACTGCCTGGATCATCCGGGTGAAATTGAGAAAAAGCTGGAAGTGTAAGCCGGAGATTAATTATATTATACTGATGGTTACATTGCTCCGGCTATATTCAGTCAGGATCTTACCCGGGAGCTCTTCCTGGTAAAATGACAAAAGATTCAGGCTGGTGATCAGGATTTTTGATCATATTTGCGGCAAGAGAAAGGTCCGGCATCCAGCTTTCCTCTTCCAACCTGCTATTTCGAGTTCATATGAAATCAGTACGTCCCAACAGACATCATGCGCCGGATTCTTTGACAAGATAGAAACGGCTTTCATCAAAACTTTCATGTGCCGCCTGGTAACCGATATCAAAAATCTGCTGCAGGCGGTCTTTCCTTCTTTCAAAAGTTCCGTACGTAGAAAGTTCCTGGGAAGAAATGAACCAGTCGCAGTAGTCGAACTTCACCTTTTCCACCCTGTAGGAAAGCAGGTCATAGGAACGGGAAACAATGGACTTAATGGACTTGAGATCGGTAATTTTGATATCATGGGGCGGTGAAACAAAGACCCCGATCAGCTTGCCGCAGTCTTCCCTGATGACATCCGCCGGGAAATTATTCAGCACGCCGCCGTCGCAGTACATTTCGCCATTGACGATGTATGGCGTTGTGATTCCTGGAATGGAACAGGAAGCAATGATGGCATCCACCACTTTAAAATCCCGGTCGAATATGGTTTCGGTACCGTTCACCAGCTCCGTGGCAACAATTCTTACTTCCCTGCTGAGATCCGAGAGCCTCATGTCGCCGAAGATCGGATTCAGGTAGTTTCTGAACATCACGGAAGAAACCAGGCCCGGCTGGTTGAAGGCGAAATGCTTCCAGTTGAAAAAATAAACGGAATTGAAGAACTCCAGGATTTCCTCAGGGCTCTTGCCTACCGCATACATACAGCCTACGATAGATCCTGCGCTGCAGCAGGAAAGAAGATCGATTTCAATGTCCTTTTCCCTGAGAAATTTGAGGACACCGGCATGGGCAATCCCTTTGGTACCGCCACCTGATAAAACAAGTCCGACTTTTTCCGAATTCATCCCCTAAATGTATGAAAACATCCCTGAATAAAAGGTTTAAGGTTTCTAAATGTATGTTAAAATTTGCGGAGAAAATCAGTACATCCGGATGAGTAAAAGTAAATCAAAAAAATTCAGTTCAGGCAGGCAGAGAAAAGTCGGAGCTTTTATGCCTTTTGTCAATATAAAGCGGGTTTTATTTAAGGTAAGTTTAATATAAAATCAGGACACGGTTAACAGATTTGATTTCAGTTTACTTACTGCGGATGCCTGCTGATCCGGCATGAGCTGAATACGGATAGGTCTCGGCTGAAGCCGGATGTATGCCGCTACAATGACGTCGGGCTAAAGTCCGACGTTACTGATTGATGCAAATGATTTAACGTAAGCTCGAATTTGTGACCGGATCAATAAGGCCGGAAGAAGGAAGCCGGAAGTTCATTTTGCCGGAATAACGATGAGCAGTCTTCTGTGGGAGACGATCGTATTACATTCTTTAAAAGGCAATGCTGCTTAGAAACTTATCGTTACTTTTCTGTCTTATATTTTGATTAAAGTATTAAGACCAATTAAATAGAAAAGCCGCAGGTGAGATCATCTGCGGCTTTTCTGTATTTACGGGATACTGATTTAGTTATTGATATATTTTTCAAAAATCTTAGAGAAATCTTTCTGGTTGTATTTATCGAAGCTGTTGGTATTCCAGGCGAAAATATACTCGTTGATGGCTCTTAATTCCTGGCTTTTGGAAACATTCTCCTGCTTTCCTGAAGCTACTGAAGTCAGCGCTTTCTGGATGCTGTCATTGGAAAACCCAAGCAATGAATGGTTGTGATGGACTTCCTGCTGGATCGCCAGCAGCGCCTTGTAAAGGTCTTTTAGCTGGTCGATCTGGCCTTTGGCCACACTGATCATCATGGGCACATTCCCGATATTGAAGGAAATTTCAACATCCAGGTCGATGGTTCCTGCCGTCTGCAGGGCAATGCCGGAAAACGGAAACTGGTAATATTCATACCGCTTCAAAACCCTCTTCTTATCGAGCGCACTTGCGCCGTCGATATGGATCAGGGCCCGGTTGGTAAAACAG
>JAKOOI010000132.1 GCA_022701475.1 Weeksellaceae bacterium | reverse complement strand
TGATTGATACTTTGTTCCTGACGCTGAGCTATTATGGGCTGATGGACTTTTATACCTTTTTTTAACAACCAAAACACTTTACAAGTATGCAGACAACCGATACCGTACTTATGATAGAGCCGATTGCGTTCGGCTTCAATGAAGAAACCGCAAAGAACAACTATTTCCAGACCGAGCAGAAAGGCTTCGACATCCAGTTCAAGGCCCTTTCGGAATTTAAAATGTTTGTTGAAAAACTGAGAAGCAAAGGCATCAATGTCATTACCATAAAAGATACGCTGGATCCGCATACCCCGGATTCCATCTTCCCAAACAACTGGGTAAGCTTCCACAGGGACGGAAAGGTGGTGTTGTATCCGATGTTTGCTTCCAACAGGAGAGTGGAAAGAAGGGATGATATTATTGAAACCATCAGGGAACAGGGATTCGACGTCTCTGAAATCGACGACTGGTCTTTTCCGGAAACGCAGGGCCATTTCCTGGAAGGGACCGGGAGCATGATTTTTGATCATGATAACAGGCTCGCTTACGGTTCTGTTTCCCTGAGGCTGGACGAAAATCTCTTCAGGCAATTTTGTGACAAATACGGTTTTGCACCGGTGGTATTCCATTCCTTCCAGACGGTAGGCGGAGAAAGGCTCCCGATTTACCATACCAACGTCATGATGTGCGTAGCCGACCGGTTTGTTGTAATCTGTCTTGATTGTATTGACAATGAGCTGGAAAGAAACAAAGTGGCTGAAACCATTAAAAATTCCGGAAAGGAAATCATCGAAATCTCAGAAGAGCAGATGCATCAGTTTGCAGGAAATATGCTGCAGGTACAGAACAGAGACGGTGAAAAATTTCTCGTGATGAGCCAAACGGCCTACAGTTCACTTAATCAGGATCAGGTTGCTGCCATTGAAAAATACTGCGAAATTATCTATTCCGATTTGAATACCATTGAAGTAAACGGCGGCGGCAGTGCACGCTGTATGCTGGCTGAGGTTTTTCTGCCGAAGAAATAATTCATATGCATTAGCCGGAAATCATATAAAATCAGGATAGCGGATCATCATCAGGGTAATCCGTTTCTTTTTTGCTGCTGAAAATGATTCCGGTTATGATCTCATCGATACAAAACCGAAGAATATCTGAAAGCTTCCGGCATGGAATCTACACTCTTCCGGCAACCTTAAAAAATCAGAAGGTTAATGAAAAGAACCAGGTCCAATATGCTGACGACCCTTGTGGATACTGACAACAGCTGGAATCACATTTGGATAAAGAATGCTTTCTTTCCGTTATGTGTGTGATGATCTGCAGATTATTTAAACAATACAACATTTTTAGATAATACAGTTTTCTGTACTGTTCTTTCCTGATAGATCAATGCACCGTCCTTGGTGTTTTTGCTAATAAAGCAACCGGCTCCTACAATATTATGTTTGCCGATCCGCACGCTCTCTTTTGCTCCGGAATTAATACCCAGAAAACAGCAGTCACCTACCGTAACGTTTCCGGCCAGTGAGGTTCCGGAAAGAAGAGAATGGCTTCCTATCGAGCAGTGATGCCCGATACGGGCTGCAATCAGCATACAGTTATCACCAATGACAACATGCGGATGGATGACACTGGCCTGATCTATGAAAACATTGCGGCCGATGGCGAGATCCGGCCAGACATTGGCTTTGGAACAGATATAATTCGCAAAGGAATACCCTGCTTCCTGTACTTTTTCAAAGATTGCCTGGCGCGCACTGTTCCTTCCTACCGCTATATGCAGTAAACATACATCGGGAGGGAAATGCTGTAGGATATCAGTAAAGCCGAGTACAGGGCAATCGAATAGGGTTTTCTGGGAAGTTTCAAGATAATCGTCATCCACGCAGAACGCAACCACATCATAATTGCTGTCATACCGGAAGGAATAATAAATAAATTCGGCCATTTTGCCGACACCATATATCACAATTTGTTTCATAAATTAAACAGTCTTAATCAGTAAGGGATTCATGATAATGGTGTTCTGCACATCATCAGAGTTTTATATTTCATAAATTATTAGTTCTTGATAAACAAATTAACGTATAATAGATTACCGATGTAAATGTAAGCAATAAAAGCATTATTGTTAAATTATTTTTAATGATTTAGTGTTATTTATGTTAATTTTTAATTAATGATTTTAAAATAAATATTCTTCAATTTAATTGCTAACTTGGTATTTTATCTTTAATAAAAATTCAAATTTAATGAGATATAATAAGTAGGGTATATCACAGGGTAGATGACTTGTTATCTTATAACCGAAATAATACCTGCCCGGTTACACAGAAGGATTTATAATCCATGATTGAATACATTAAAAAAACTTGCCTATTTTTGTTGGGAAAGAAAAATCATATCTCATGCAGAAGTACTTCCTGATGCTCATGTTGCTGGCCGGAACATTTGGATGTAAAGCCCAGCAAAAGACCTACTGTAACCCGATCAATATTGATTACGGGTACACACCGTTCGAAGTTTTTTCCAGACAGGGGAAACACCGTGCCACCGCCGATCCGGTGATTGTCAATTTCAAGAATAAACTGTTCCTGTTCTCCACCAATCAGGAAGGCTATTGGTACAGCGACGATATGCTCGACTGGAAATTCGTGAAAAGAAAATTCCTGAGGGACAACAAATACATTCATGACCTGAATGCGCCGGCAGTCTGGGCAATGAAAGATACGCTGTATGTTTTTGGTTCTACCTGGGAACAGGATTTCCCGATCTGGAAAAGTACGGATCCGACAAAGGGCGACTGGAAGATTGCCGTTGATACGCTAAAAGTAGGAGCCTGGGATCCCGCTTTCCACTATGATGAAGACAAAAACAAATTATACCTGTACTGGGGATCCAGCAACGAATGGCCTTTGCTGGGAACCGAAGTGAAAACAAAGACCCTGCAGTCCGAAGGTTTTGTAAAACCAATCCTGCGGCTGAAACCGGAAGACCACGGATGGGAAAGATTCGGGGAATACAATGACAACGTTTTCCTGCAGCCTTTTGTAGAAGGAGCATGGATGACCAGGCATAACGGGAAATATTACATGCAGTATGGCGCACCCGCCACCGAATTCAGCGGCTATTCCGATGGGGTTTATGTCAGCAACAAGCCTCTGGAAGGTTTCGAATACCAGCAGCACAATCCGTTTTCCTACAAGCCGGGCGGTTTTGCCAGGGGAGCCGGACACGGAGCTACCTTTGAAGACAACTATAAAAACTGGTGGCATATTTCAACGATTTTTATTTCAACCAAGAATAATTTCGAAAGAAGACTGGGCATCTGGCCTGCAGGATTCGATAAGGATGATGTGATGTACTGCAACACGGCGTACGGCGATTATCCGACCTATCTCCCGCAATACGCCCAGGGAAAGGATTTTTCAAAAGGCCTGTTCGCAGGCTGGATGCTGCTGAATTACAATAAGCCCGTTCAGGTTTCTTCTACTTTGGGTGGCTATCATTCCAATTATGCGGTGGATGAAGACATCAAAACTTATTGGAGCGCCAGAACCGGGAATGCCGGTGAATGGTTCCAGACAGATCTGGGCGAAGTTTCCACTATCAATGCTATCCAGATCAACTATGCAGATCAGGATGTCGAATTTATGGGAAAAACACTGGGTAAAATGCACCAGTACAAAATTTACGGTTCCATCGATGGTAAGAAATGGAGTGTAGTGGTGGATAAAAGTAAAAACACGAAAGATGTCCCCCACGATTATGTAGAACTGGAAAAACCGGCTGAAGCAAGATTTCTGAAAATGGAAAACCTGAAAATGCCGACGGGCAAATTTGCATTAAGCGGAT
>JAKOOI010000116.1 GCA_022701475.1 Weeksellaceae bacterium | reverse complement strand
GAGCAGGAACTTAAAATTAAGGAACTGACTTCAAAACTTGACCTGCTGGAGAAAAAGATCGATCAGCTGGCTCCTGCAGGAACTTGGTAGGCCGCAACGGAAATGTTAACTGTCTCAGCGGCAGCTCTGACTAGTCTGCGGGAAATGTTTGTTTTTTGTAATCCCTTGTTTCTATTTCGTTAGAAGCGGCACCATTTACCGTTCTACCTTTGTATCATTAAATAATCGAAAATATGAATACAGGAAAAGTATGGTTTATAACGGGTGCGTCCAAAGGATTGGGGCTTTCACTTGTAAAAAAACTGATCGGAAACGGATACAGGGTAGCGGCAACCAGCAGGAACCTTCAGCATATGGCTGATGCCGTGGGAATTTTTGATGAAAAGCAGTTCCTCCCGCTGGAAGCAGACCTCGCAAGTGAAGAATCCATCAGTGCTGCCGTTGGGAAAACGGTGGCTCATTTCGGGAAAATCGATGTCCTGGTAAACAATGCGGGATATGGAATCGGTGGTGCGGTAGAAGAACTGAATCAGCAGGAAATCAAAGGCAGCTTTGATATCAATGTATTTGCAGTGATCATGACCATGCAGGCTGTGATGCCTTATTTCAGGGCACAGAAGTCCGGGAACATCATCAATATTTCTTCGATTGCGGGATTTGCCCCGGGAACCGGATGGGCAATATATGCTGCCACAAAATATGCGGTAACAGGGCTTTCCGAGGTGATGGCAGAAGATGTAAAAGAGTTCGGTATCAAAGTTACCGTCGTGGCACCGGGCGCCTTCCGTACGGAATTCCTGACCGACAGTTCCCTGGTTTTTGCCTCGGATAAAATCGAAGAGTATCAGGCCATCAGGGAATCACACGGAAAATACGCAGCGATGAATGGCAACCAGACCGGAGACCCTGAAAAACTGGCTCAGGTTTTCATCGATCTGGCAGAAAATCCGGATCCGCCTGTCCGCCTGTATCTCGGGAGCGATGCCTACCGCCGGGCAACGGAGAAAATCAAGCTGCTTTCAGAAGAACTGGAAAACAATAAAGACATTTCCTTTTCTACCGATTTCAGGTAAGAATCAGGGACCGGTTTTAAGTGCAGACAGAAGATCTGCAGATCCGCTCAAGTTGCGGGCCTGTATTTCAGGCCGGTTCAACAATTTTTATAAAAAATAACGCCATGTTTTAAACAGACGCTGATACCGGGCGTCTGTTTTTTATTTGATTTTCGTAAATTCAGGGAATGGAAAAAATGCAGTCACTGGAAGAATTCTATCAGTCGAAATTCAACCGGATTCCCGGTAATATCCGGAACGGTGTCGGTCATTTCAATGTTTTTACCGTTGATGAGTATATCGGTAAGAATCCGAAGCCTGTGGTCTACAGCCGTAAGGATTACTATAAAATCACCCTGATTATCGGGCGGAACCGGATCCATTATGCCGATAAGGTGATTAATATTCAAAAGCAGGCCTTATTTTTTACCAATCCCCAGATTCCTTATCAATTCGAGTGGATCGACGATTACAAATCCGGAATTTTTTGTGTTTTTACACCCTCATTTTTTCATCATTTCGGCAACCTGAATGACTACGAAGTGTTTCAGCCTGATGTGGTTCCCGTCTTTGAGCTGACGGATGAACAAGTGGAGGAGGTGATGCCTGTTTTCAGGAAGATGCAGACGGAAATGCTGTCCGATTATGCCCATAAGCATGATGTACTCCGGAATCTGGTATTCGAACTGCTCCATTACGCGCTCAAAATGCAGCCGGCTCCGAAAGCTGAAAGGCACAGGACGAATGCTTCCCGGCGGATTACCCACCTGTTCCTGGAGCTTCTCGAACGCCAGTTTCCTATTGAGGATACGAAGCAGCAGGTCAGCTTCCGTTCACCTTCGGAATTTGCCGGCCAGCTTTCCGTGCACGTCAATCACCTGAACAGGGCCGTAAAAGAAGTTACGGAGAAAACAACATCCGTCATTATTGCCGAACGTCTGCTGCAGGAAGCAAAAATCCTGTTAAAGCACACCGGATGGAACGTTTCGGAAATTGCCTTTTCATTAGGCTTCAGGGAAACCACGCACTTCAATAATTTTTTTAAAAAACATATGCAGCTTACCCCGCTTCAGTTCCGGGAGATAGACTGAGTGCGATACCCGCCTGTTTATAGGATCATCCGTATCATTGATCCGCTTGAAATTTTACTTTATGATTTCCGTTCTTCAATTCTTAAATGACCGGTTTTCTCAATCCGGTTACATAATGCTTCATTCCGGTTAGATCTTTTAGCCGCGACCGGTGCACCTTTGTATCAATAAAAAAAAGAACAATGAATATTGTGTTGACAGGTTCCCTCGGGAACATCGGAAGGCCGCTTACCCGGAATTTAGTGGCAAAAGGACATCAGGTAACAGTCATCAGCAGCACTGCTGATCGGATAAAGGAAATCCAAACCTTAGGCGCTGTTCCGGCGATCGGAAGTATTCAGGATGCAGGTTTCCTTACGGAGACTTTCAGGGGTGCTGATGCAGTGTACCTGATGGAAGCTTGGGAAGGCATCGGAAGTATTTTCGACAAGGAAATTGATTTTCCGGCTGAATTCAGAAAGATTGGGGAGAATTACAGGGAAGCTGTACAAAAATCAGGAGTACGGCGGATCGTCCATCTCAGCAGTATAGGGGCACATTCGGATCAGGGAACCGGCAGCCTGCTGGTGCACCATCAGGTAGAAAACATTTTGAGAATGCTTCCTGAAGAGGTGTCCGTTACCTTCATGCGTCCGGTAGGTTTTTTCAGCAATATCTATCGCTGGATGCCAATGATTAAATTACGGGGAGCAATCGTACAAAGCTACGGAGGAAACCGTAAGGAGCCCTGGGTATCGGCTTTCGATATCGCTGATGCAGTGACGGAAGAAATGGAAAATCCTTTTAAAGGCCGTAGGGTACGCTATCTGGCCAGCGAAGAAATTTCTCCCGATGAAATCGCGGCCACCCTGGGACGGGCTATCGGAAATCCTGATCTGAAATGGGAAATCATTCCTGCTGAAGAAATGCTGGAGCAGCTGCGTGCGGCAGGGGTCAATGAATGGATTGCCCACGGGCTGGTACAGATGCAGAAGGCACAGGGAGACGGAAGCCTGTATGAAGATTTCTACCGCCAAAAACCGGTTTTAGGGAAAGTCAGGTTCACCGAATTTGCAGAAGAATTTGCAGACCGTTACATGCATTAAAAAAATTAAAATGGTACCTATGAAAACAGCACTGATTACAGGAGCCAATAAAGGAATCGGCTTCGAAACGGCAAAACAGCTTCTGAAAAACGGATATTACGTATTTATCGGAAGCCGGAACATCGAAAACGGCCGGTTGGCGGCAGAGCAATTGAAGAGTGAAGGGCTTGAACAGGTGGAAGCGGTACAGCTGGATGTTACGGATATATATTCCATAACGGAGGCCTACGGTTTAATAGAAGGAAAAACAGCAGTACTGGATGTGCTGATCAACAATGCCGGCATCAACGGCGGGTTTCCGCAGGCTGCACTGGAAGCGGATGCCAGGGCTTTTCACCGGGTGATGGATACCAATCTGTATGGCGTGGTACGGGTAACGCAGGCTTTCATG
>JAKOOI010000114.1 GCA_022701475.1 Weeksellaceae bacterium | reverse complement strand
CTACGCGGCAGGAAACCCGCAGTACACCATTGATGTGGATACGGATAAGGCCAATCAGCTGGGAGTTTCAGTAACGGAACTGATGCAGACCATGCAGATTTATTACGGAAGCAGCTTCGTTTCCGATTTCAACCGGTTTGGTAAATATTACCGGGTTATGGCCCAGGCCGATATCCCGTACCGTGCCGATGCGAATTCCCTGGAAGGGATTTATGTGAAAAACAAATCGGGCGAAATGGTTCCGGTCAACACGCTGGTGACTTTAAAAAGGACTTTCGGGCCGGAAACCGTAACGAGAAACAACCTGTTCAATGCCGTAACCATCAACGGAACGCCTAAACCGGGCTACAGCACCGGGGATGCCATTAAAGCTGTTGAGGAAGTGGCAAAACAGTCGCTGCCAAGAGGTTTCGGGTATGAATGGACCGGGATTACCCGGGAAGAGATCAAAACCGGCGGTCAGACCACTTTCATCTTCATGCTGAGCATCCTGTTCGTCTATTTCCTGCTGGCGGCCCAATACGAAAGCTATATTCTTCCGTTTGCCGTGATCTTAACGATCCCAACAGGGATTTTCGGAGTTTTTGCCTTTACAGGGCTGGCCGGGATCGATAACAATATTTACGTACAGGTAGGACTGATCATGCTTGTCGGACTGCTGGCTAAAAACGCCATCCTGATCGTGGAATTTGCCGTCCAGCGGAGAAAAGCAGGAAAATCACTGATCGAATCGGCCCTGCAGGCTTCAAGGCTCCGTCTGCGGCCGATCCTGATGACTTCCTTTGCCTTTATCGTGGGAATGTTGCCATTGGTCTGGACGCAGGGAGCCGCTGCCAAAGGAAACCATTCCATCGGGATCAGCACTGTAGGCGGCATGTTTACCGGCGTGGTATTCGGGATTTTCATCATTCCGGTGATGTATGTCATCTTCCAGTACCTGCACGAAAAGATGCCAAGCCGGAAAAAGAAAAGACTGCAGAGGCAAAAATCAGAATCTGAACTTCTTGCCGCCTCTCATTAATCCAACTGAAACAGAAAGCGTAGGGAATAACGCATCCTGATCTTGAATAACGATCTTTCCTGCTCACCTCAGCGCTTTCTGTTCCATAAAAATTATAATCTTATGAAAAGAATAAAAAATATCATCATCGCTTTCTCCATTGCTTTAGGTTCGGTTTCCTGTGTGTCCAAGCTGGCTTATCAGGAACCCAAGCCTGATCTTCCGGAAACCTTCCGGTATACGGCAACTTCCGATACGGCAAGCATTGCCGACCTGGAATGGAAGAAATTTTTCAGCGATCCTGTGCTCCAGAGCCTGATTGAAAAAGGCATCAGGCATAATTATGACCTGCAGATCGCCCTGAAACAGGTGGCTTCTTCGCAGGAAAGACTGAAACAGGCGAAATACCTGCAGTACCCGGAGGTGGGGTTCGGGGTTTCGGCACAGATTTCAAGGCCTTCCCAAAACAGCATGAACGGACAGAGCCTGAACCTCTTTCTGGGGCAGAGCCATGTAGAAGATTATAACGCTGCCTTCAACCTGTCCTGGGAAGCCGATATCTGGGGAAAGATCAAAAACCAGCAGGAAGTTTCGCGCATGCAATACCTTCAGACCTATGAGGCTACAAAGGCTATCCAGACCCAGGTAGTAGCTGCTATTGCCCAGGGTTATTATAATCTGCTGATGCTGGACCGGCAGCTGGAGATCGCGAAATCCAATCTTGACCTCAGCACCCGGACGCTGACGATTACGGAGAAAATGTGGCAGAGCGGCGACATGACCTCCCTGGGCGTTCAGCAGGCAACGGCTCAGAAACAGTCTACCGAACTGCTGATTACCCAACTGGAACAGAACATCGCCATTCAGGAAAATGCACTGAGTATTTTAGTGGGCGAAAATCCCGGAAATATAGAAAGAACGATTGAAATGTCTGAAACTTCTTTACCGGCAGATGTTTCAGCAGGGCTCCCGGCTGCCATGGTGAGCCGCCGTCCGGATGTACGGCAGCAGGAGCTGGTTTTGCTCCAGTCCAATGCATTGGTGGGAATCGCGCAGGCGAATATGTACCCGGCCTTGAGGATTACGGCCAGCGGCGGTGTGAATTCCTTTAAAATCGACAACTGGTTCCAGATTCCGGCTTCGTTATTCGGTTCCGTACTGGGCGGGATTACCCAGCCGGTCTTTCAGAAAAGACAGCTGAAAACCGATCTGAATGTTGCCAAAATCCAGCGGGAGAAAAACGTGCTGGCCTTCCGCCAGTCTGTTCTGAATGCAGTGGGTGAAGTTTCCGATGCCCTGGTTTCCAATGAAAGCTTACAGGTTCAGGAGCAGAAAGCTGCAGAACAGGTAACAACCTTAAAAAATGGAATTAAAAGTGCCGAAATGCTGTACAAGGGCGGAATGGCCAATTACCTGGAAGTGATTACCGCACAGGGGAACTCCCTGCAGGCCGAACTGAACCTGGCTTCCGTAAAAAGGCAGCGGCTCAGCAGCATCGTAGATTTATACAGAGCGCTGGGCGGAGGCTGGAAGTAGCTTTTTTCATTATATTGTTTTGGAATGCAGCTTTTCGGAGCTGCATTTTTATTAAATTTAATGTGATAAAAATTATCACGAATAAAATTTAACTTTACTATAATTCAAGTAGATATAATAACTTTGCATAAGAAGTATTTATTTGTATTTTTACAAAACAAATTTTTAGTCATGGGTATAAAAGAAGCTTATAAAATATGGTTAGCCAAAAAGGCTAATTCGGATTTCAATAAAATTAAAATCAATTCCTCTGGATCATTTTATATG
>JAKOOI010000111.1 GCA_022701475.1 Weeksellaceae bacterium | reverse complement strand
AATACCATGTATCTCTGGAAGCCGGAACAGTATTACCTTGAAAAATCCGGCGCAGTACTGGAAATTGCCAACCTTCTCGGCGGCGTCTATAAGCTGTCTGCTATCGGAAAGATTATTCCGAAATTCCTCAGCGACAAACTCTATGATACCGTTTCGACCAACAGGATGAAGCTGGCCAACCAGAAATGTTACCTGCCGACACCGCACCAGCGGAAAAAGTTTATTCAGGTATGATACCATCAATCATCAGAAATCTATTCAAATAAATCAACATAAACAGAAAGGCTGCTCCATTATAGGGCAGCCTTTTTATTTTCTCGGAAAAGGTTACTGATTCAGCGACCAGATGGAATAGCTGTTCGGGGCACACTGGATCTTTACCCATTTATCTGCCTGGGTTGTAGGGTACCATGTGGAACTGCCGGTAAAATCCTTGATCTGCTGGTTGGCCCAGTTGGTCTGTATCCACCGCTCCTGCCAGCTTGAGGAAGTATTGATATACACCACCAGTCCCGGATTTCCATTGTAGCCGTTCCTGCGGGCAATGTACTCGTCATTATCAGTATACAGGATTGAGGTAGTGCCGGTTGCTTTGTTATTGTGGATCCAGATGAGGTTATTAAGCTTTTCCTTATTGAGCCATTCTTCATAATCCCGGTAAAAAATGGTGGGATACCCTTCATGGGTAAGGATATAGGCATAAGCCGGCATTTTATTGTAAATGATATCAGTATCGTGATTGGCTACGAAGGTAACGGCTTTGTAAGGATTTCTTTTCCACATCATATCATCATTCAGCAGGTTCAGGTTTCCGTTGTCGAAAGCTTCATCCATTTTGTAATAGGCCGCAAAGTCAAAGACGGAGCTGTTCGCATTGTTTGCCCAGGATTCAAGGGTATTCACATTGGAATCCCATAACTCCCCTACGGAAAACCCGCCGACACTTGAATTCCACGCGTTGACCACCCATGCGCCGAAACCTTTTACATAATCGAACCTCCAGCCGTCGAATTTCATGATATTTTTGTAATACTTTGCCACGGAATCATCCCGTTTCCACAGCCAGTCCTGTACATACGGATTGGCATGGCAAAGATCCGGGAACCCTCCGAAAGCGCCCTCGTCATTATTGCCGTAAGCATTTTTATAGAAGTCGTGGTAACTTCTCGGGAACTTTCCGGAAGCCACCCCTGAGAAATTCGTCCAGGTATTGGAGCCTGCATAAGGATTGTATTCGGATTGCCCGCCGCTGTTATGGTTGATTACGATATCCGCATATACCTGCATATTTTCGGTATGGGCTTTTGTGATCAGGGCTTCCAGCTCTGCCCTGGATCCGAAGCGGGTTTCCGTACTTCCGTTCTGGCTGTAATTCCCGAAATCATAATAGTCCGTAGGGTCATAGCCCATGGAATACGCTCCGTTCTGCGCTTTGGAAGCAGGAGGCAGCCATACGGCACCGATGCCGGCATTCGACCAGTCGGTAAGTTTCCCCTTTACGGTATTCCACCAGTTCCCGCCGTCCGGGACATCCCAGTAAAACCCCTGCATCATGACGCCGCCACCGGGGCCGGCCGTAAATTTTGAGTAAGGAGATGTTCCGGTACTGAAAGGCCTTCCGTCATGGTTCGTAACGTTTACAATCCGGCTGTGCATTTCTGCTTGCGGCTTTTGATCCGGCATGAATTCCTCATCGTTACAGGAATACAGAAATGCTAAAGCCAGCACGGGAAGAAGATAACAGGTCTTTTTCATAAGTAAGGTTTTAATTATTAAATTATTACCCAAATTACAATTTATCCTTTAAATTCTTACCGGTGTGAAATATATTTTTTTATTTTCCTAACCCGATCGTGAAATAGGTGCTTACATTCTTTATTAAAAAACCATAAATTTCATAGATTTTCGGTACACTTTTTCTATTAATGCATATATTTGCAGACTATGGAATACAATACCCAAAAAACCCAGCTTCATTTGCCTGAATACGGCAGAATCATCCAGCAGCTGGTTGAACGCTGCCAGGAACTTTCCGACAGAGAGGAAAGGAACGAAATGGCCATGGCCATCATCGATTTTATGGGTCAGAGAAACCCTCAGCTCCGCGACGAAGAAAATTATAAACATAAACTTTGGGACCATCTTTTTATCCTGGCCAACCATGACCTGGATGTAGATTCGCCCTACCCTTTCCCTACAAAGGAACAGCTTTCCGAAAGACCCAAAAGAATGGAATATCCTAAACTTCAGGGTGATTTCAAATTCTACGGGAAAAGCATCCTTCAGCTGATTGACAAAGCGATAGAACTCGATCAGGGAGACGAAAAAGAAGCGCTGATTGAAGTGATTGCCAATAACATGAAGAAATCTTACAATGTTTATAACAAAGAGCATGTTACGGATGACGTGATTTTCCGTCACCTCAAAGAGCTTTCTGAAAACAGGCTTGATCTCACCGGAATCGATTCGCTGGAAAAAAGCAAGATCTATTACAGTACCAACAATAACCGGAGCAATAACAACAATAACCGGAACAGCAATAATAACAACAACCGGAACAACAACCAGCCTAACAACAAAAGAAGACATAACAATAACAACAGCAATTTTAAAAACAGGAAATAAGAATGAGCGGAACATTTCAGATAAGAGGAGGCAAAAGACTGCAAGGTGAAATTACTCCACAGGGAGCAAAAAATGAAGCTCTTCAGATTCTGTGTGCGGTATTGTTAACAGACGATGAAGTAAGGATCAGTAATATTCCGGACATTCATGACGTCAACAGGCTGATTGAAATTTTAGGGGATTTCGGTGTTAAAGTCACGAAAAACGGGCCGGGTGATTATACGTTTAAAGCGGACCGGGTGAATTTTGATTACATCAAATCCAGCGAGTTTAAAAAGGACGGCGCCAAACTGAGAGGTTCTATCATGCTCATGGGCCCGATGCTGGCAAGATACGGCGAAGCCTACATGCCGACTCCCGGAGGAGACAAAATCGGAAGGAGAAGGCTGGATACGCATTTCCAGGGCCTTGTAGAACTCGGAGCCGAGTTTCATTATGATGAAGAGGAATATTTCTATTCCTTGAAAGCAACTGAACTGAACGGAAAATTTATCCTGCTGGAAGAAGCTTCCGTTACCGGGACCGCCAATATTGTGATGGCTGCTGTACTGGCAAAGGGAAAAACCAGAATATACAATGCCGCCTGTGAGCCTTACCTTCAGCAGCTTTGCAAGATGCTGAACCGGATGGGTGCCCAGATTTCAGGTATCGGCTCCAACCTGCTGACCATCGAAGGGGTTGAATATCTTCACGGCACAGAGCACACCATGCTTCCGGATATGGTGGAAATCGGTTCATGGATCGGTCTTGCCGCCATGACGAAATCCGAGATCACCATTAAGAACGTAAACTGGAACCAGCTCGGCGTGATCCCGAATACCTTCAGGAAACTGGGAATCCAGCTGGAACAAAGCAATGACGACATCTTCATCCCCGCTCAGGAAAACTATAAAATCCAGAAATTCATCGACGGATCGATCCTGACGATTTCCGATGCACCTTGGCCGGGATTCACTCCTGACCTGCTGTCTATCATTCTTGTGGTGGCTACCCAGGCTAAAGGAAGCCTTCTGATTCATCAGAAAATGTTTGAATCCAGGCTGTTTTTCGTTGATAAACTGATTGACATGGGAGCCCAGATTATTCTCTGCGATCCGCACAGGGCAACCGTAATCGGACTTAACCAGGATACGCCGCTGAGAGGAACGACGATGGTTTCCCCGGACATCAGGGCAGGAAACGCCTTATTGATTGCCGCGCTTTCTGCAGAAGGAAAATCCATTATCCATAATATCGAACAGATTGACCGCGGCTACGAAAATATCGACGGCAGACTGAAAGCCATCGGTGCCGATATTGAGAGAATTTAATTTTATCTGATTTAAATTTAATAATATACAGAACCACCTTTTTAAGGGTGGTTTTGTTATAACCCGTCATTCTGAATGCAGGATCAGAATTTAACCGGATAAGTAAAGGATTGCTGCTCTCAGACAAACCGGATACAAATAATAAAAGACAAAAAAAAACAGCTGTCACTATAATAGAGACAGCCGTTCTGTAATTAAAACTATATGAACCGGATTTTTATGAATATCTCCTGCAGGTGTATTCCACCGCAGTACTCAGAAGCTTATTCTTATAGAGGTAATGTTCCAGCTGCCTGAAATCCTCTGCACTCACATTGATGTACAGCTGTACCGAACCGAAACTCCGGCCGCTGCAGTATTCCACATTTGCCGACAACACCCTGTGACAGATTCCGAACTGATGGTAAATCACGTCCATCAGATGTTCGAATTTCATTTTCCCGTTCAGTTCTATCTCAAGAATCCATTCTTTTTTAAGTAAAGCAGGCTGGGTTGGCAATACCTGCAATTTCGCGCCAGGTGTTATCATTATAGAATTTTTTTTAGTGAATACTGTTCATTGATTGTTCTTGTTAAATCTTTAGCAAAAATATAAAATTTTATTAGTCTACCAAATT
>JAKOOI010000069.1 GCA_022701475.1 Weeksellaceae bacterium | reverse complement strand
TGCCGCCTGAGATGTCGATGATACTAACAGTTCCCTCCGGGTCTACGGTATAGGCATCGTTCGGTTCCCCTTCATTGGCCGTCATCACCTTGGTGCCGTCTGGTGAGAACGTCACCATATCGGGTAGAGCGCCTACGGTTACCTGTTTCAGGAAATTTCCGTTGATATCGAAGAAAACCACGGATCCGTTCTGCTGGGGATTGATATTCGGGGAAGCGGCGGCAATAATCCCGTTCTTTACGGCAATGCTGGTGATTCCGCCGTACGGTGCCATATTAATAGTACTGATCACTGAAGGCGCATTGGGGTTGCTGAAATTGATGATATCGAAAACATCGGTCAGTGAGCTGATGGTGAATAACCGTTGAGTGGTTGGGTCATGTACCACAATTTCGGTAGAGCTGGTGTTGTTTCCCGAAGGATCAAAACTGCCGATATAGTTCAGCTGGATCTGATGGGAAGGAACCGGTGCAGGCTTATCATTGTCAACGATGTAAACGGTAGCATTGCCGTCACCGGAAATTGTTGCTCCGGAAGGGTTTTCCAGGCTCAGTACAAAATATTCAGCCTGCTGTTCCTGTATGGCATCATCAATAATCGGGATATTGACGGTAAAGCTGCTGGTAGAAGGTGTCAGGGTAAGGGTTTGATTGGATAAAGTAAAATCATTGCTATCCGCAGTACTGAAAGGTGCCGGTTTTACCACCAGGTTGACCGTAGCATTGGACGGATTGTTGACATTGATTTTAAATGCCAGTGTTCCTGCATTTTCATTGACCTTGATGAAATTTTTATCCAGCGATACCGTAGTGGCAGCGGTAGTAAATACGGAAGAGGTAACAGCCGTTACGGCATTGTCGCTGGTATCTTCCACCATACCCGGTTTCAGGGCCAGGTAATAGGTCTGGTTCGGAATCATTCCGGAAGACGGGATAACGGTAATCTTATTATTGGAGAAGGTGGTGGTAAAGGGAACAACGGGACCGGAGGCACTCCCGAGGCGGAAATCGATCAGCATCTGTGCACTGGAATCGTTGATGGCTGAATTATCGGTTAACCTTACGTTTTCATTGAAGGCAAGGGTAGGGTTTACCGTGGTGGATGCATTGTTTGTATTGTTGGATGGAAAATAGGTTACGGCAGGTGCTGTAGTGTCTGCTCCTCCAAGCGCTGTTGCATCAACGGTGAAATTATCAAAACGGTTATTTCCCACGCTGCCGCCGGTACCTGCTGCAAACTGCACCCTAAGCTTAAAATTGGGATTATTGGCTACGCCCGGTACTGAGGAAAAGTCAAAAGTAATCAGCTGAGGATTGGCATCCTGCGGGGATACCGTCTGATAGGTCTGGAAGGTAGTTCCGTCTGTGGAATAAGACCAGTTCTGCGTTCCGGCTCCTGAACCCGATCTTCTTGTTGCAAACTTCACCACCACATTGCTGTATCCGGTAGTCGGGAGATTGAACTGCAGGCTGCCGTTGACAGGATAGTTGTATCGCAGATGGCTTCCGGAAGCATCGCCGTTACGTGCATTGAGGTTGTCAATACTGAAATTCTGTCCGGTCCCGCCTGCAAAATCCACTTCTGTGGTTCCGCCGGTAACAGCCGCCATAGAACCTGATAACAACGTTGAGGAAGGTGCCATAAGGGCGGCGGCAGAGGTATTGTTGTTGAAATTCCAGTAATGGATCAGGGAAGATTGTCCGGAAGCTGTTCCGTAAAGAAGAAATGCAGCTGCAACAGAGCTTTTTAGCAGATAGTGATGAATCATTTTTACTGATATTAAATATATGCAAAAATGAAGTTTCTCTCCGGCAAACGTTTTAAGGTAATTTTAATAAATGATGAATAAACAGATAACTTCAGCTGCTTTAAAAGTTTCTGTCAGGTTATATGCTATAAGGGGATCAAGGTAAAGCTTGCGATCTGTTGATTATAATGTATCATCGATATGACAATATCAGAAGTAACCGGAGAAGAAGGTATTGTAAATTTAAAAACACTGAATATCCGTAAAAGCCCGCACGCAGATTCATTTTTACAGAAGTGGACATGAAAAGAAATGCAATAGAATTTTATTGCATGAACGGAAACTGTATAAAGGGTATACCCTGGTTAACAAAGTCGTTTTACTTCGATATGTTGCCTATAAAATTAAGATTTTTTCCGGTGGCTTTCCTTCCGTCCAGCGGATGTTTCTGCATATAGAAAAACCCTGAAACGGCAGTCACGATCAGCAGGATAAAGGCAACCAGGAAAATTCTTTTGATCATTTCTTTCATATGGCTAAATTTTTAATGTCTTTGATTTCGAGTGTTGATACGGGGTATCCTTTCTGCACGGCGTTGATCATTGCTTTACCCACTTCCCGTAAAGTTAATGATTTTGACGGAAGTACAATAGGGAAAATCCAGATAAAAGGCTTAAAGAACCATTTTACATGTTCCTGTCCCTCAACAGGTTTCATAAAACCCGGCCTGAAATTATAGGCCGCCCTGAATCCGAGTTTCCGGAGCGCATTTTCCGTTCTTCCTTTTACCCTTGCCCACATCATTTTTCCGCTTTCCGTTTTGTCTGTGTAGACCCCTGAAACATAGTTGAAAACCATATCCGGATTGTGTCGGAGCACGGCTTTTGCAAAATGCAGCGTTGTATCAAAGGTAACTTTCGTGTAGTCTTCCTCATTCATTCCCATGCTGCTGGTTCCGGCACAGAAAAATACGGCATCATACCCTTTGAAATGGTCATCATTTATATCGAGTTCCAGAAAATCAGATACAATATATTCTTTCAGTTTGGCGTGTTTCTTTCCGGAAGGTTTCCTGCTGACGCTCAGGATTTCAGAAATTTCAGGATTCTCAAGGCATTCCATCAGGATGCCTTCACCCACCATTCCCGTAGCACCGGTAAGAATTATTTTAATTGATTTCATTTTTCCTATCTTTAGTGTTATTGTCGTTTCAGCAACAATTTTACTTTAAGCAACAGCAAAAATTATACTGCTTTTATGGATATTCACTTTTTTTAGAGGCTTTTAACATATTTATACAGTGTATTATAGAACAGTTGTGTGGCAGGTCAGTCAAACAGCAAAAGAAAACAAGATTTCGTCCGGATCCCGTTTTCTGTATAGATGATCGGTCATTGTAAAAGGCAGCATATTCCTGTTAAAGATGATCTCAGGCCAAAGATGTATTGCAAAGAAAAACCGGCCGCATCGGGACCGGTTGAGTAGGTTGTATCAGGCAGAAACTATTTTTTCACCTGTAATTTGCTGTAGATATTATGGATCAGGCCATCGGCTACAGAAATCTTCGGAACGAAAATCCGGTTGATTTCAGACCAGGTCATGACGTTGTTGAAGACTTTCAGGGCATGCACCAGTACATCTGCCCGGTCTTCCCGGAGGTTATATTTCGTCATTCTCTCATCGACACTGAGGTCATCAAATTCCTTGTAGACTTTTTTCAAATGAGCCAGGGACATCGGTTTCCCGTCCTTGGTTTTGCTCATCGAGAATACCTTATTGATATTCCCTCCTGATCCGATAGCGACGATCGGTTTCTTGCTGTTGATGTTTTTCCGGATCTCTTCCTTCATATCTTTCCAGTTATCGGGAGTAACCAGGTTGTTCAGGAGCCGGATGGTCCCGATGTTGAACGATTTTTCGTAGATCATTTTCCCGTTTTCATAAAAAGTGAGCTCCGTGGAACCGCCGCCCACATCAATATAAAGATAAGCGAACTCCTTATCCAGTCCCTCGGCGACATGGTTTTCAAATACCAGCGAGGCTTCTTCGTCACCGGAAATAATTTCGATCTGGATCCCCGAGGTTTTCTTCACTTCGCTAATGATGTCCTGTCCGTTGGCAGCATCGCGCATGGCACTGGTTGCACAGGCCCGGTAATGTTCCACTTTGTAGATTTTCATCAGGTCACTGAAGATCTTCATGGAGTCGATCACCATTTTTTCCCTTTCTTCGCCGATTTTCCCCAGGGTAAAAACATCCATTCCCAGCCTCAGCGGTATCCTCAGCAGGTTGAGCTTGATGAATTCCGGCTGGCGGTTGTTTATTTTCACTTCATTGATCAGGAGTCGGGCAGCGTTACTGCCTATGTCTATAGCGGCAATCTTCATTTTTTAGTACTCTTTTATAGATTGTTTGTATAAAGGTAAATCTTTACCCAGGAAATTTCCGGAATTATCAAAAAAATAATAATCCGGAGGTCTGTCTCTCCCTCTTACCCTTATGTAAAAATAATTTTTTCTTCTGAAAATCCTGCCGTTTCTCAGGTCTTCTCCGTCATCATTCAATAATTTTCCGTTTTTGTCCGTAAATCCATAGCTTCTTTCATCAGGAGTATTTATCCGGTATATGTAGTTGTTTATCCGTTCAATTCCGGTAAGATTCTTGTCTAAAATAGCCTCATCCCTGTAATTGATGAGCAACCGTCTTTCATGGTTTTGCTTATCTTCAAACACAGCATTTCCGTTCGGGTCTATCTCTATATTATTATGGTGATAAGCCAGGTTGGGAAGTTTTTTAATGATTTTCTGCCGGTCATTTACGAGTAAAACTTCTCCCTTTTTCTGAAGCGCAAACGCAAAACCATTATAAAAGTTACTGAGCCGTAGAAATTTGGATTTCTTCATTCCTCCTTTATCATCGACTGTGAAAAATTCACCATTAATTTCAAGGGTATAAAGATCTGAACCGAAGGGAAGCCCTGCAAATTGCGCTTTGGCTGCATTTTCTTTGATCATGATTTCTCTGTTTTCCGAAATGATCTTATAGTGATTCTGCTCTTTATCGAAGGCCAACAGATGATTGCCGGAAACGTGTATGACGCTGGCCTCTGTTTTTACTGTTTCAATATTGTTTTCAATAATTCCGCTGATGGTTCTGCCGTTTACTTTTTTTTCAAAATAAAAAGTATCCTCATTTTCGTTGAAAGAAGGTCTTAAGACTGAATAAAAGCCAC
>JAKOOI010000044.1 GCA_022701475.1 Weeksellaceae bacterium | reverse complement strand
GATTTGTAGAATACTTCATGGAAATCCATGCTTCCGTTTCCTACTTTCACCACTTTCTGTACTTCAATATTCAGTTTCCTGAGTTCGTCTTTAAAAACCTGAAATTCGTCTTGGATATTTTTCATCTATTTTGGATATTTTAATTAAAAAGTACTTATTTACATCAAACACCCTACCAAAGTAAAGGGGTGGCGTTTAAATTTTAAATAAAGTTAGCAATTTTTTAAACATATAAGCTGTATTTTATTAAAAAATATTCATTTCAGTTACGATAAACAAAAAGATTCATACAAATCCATATGAAGTTACCATATTAACCATTGAAAATACCCTTTGCGATTTCCCTCTACCGGTGCCTGAAGTAGCTTTTTCCAAGGTAAATTTTACTGTGTTTAACCATCAGGCAACTCAAGGACATATTATATAAATTACAATAACCCGAGGGTAATTCACTTTACCTTGATAATAGCTGAAATAATCTGATTGCCCGGTAAGTTGAAAAATGAGTTTTGAATTGCTGATGTACTGTTGCAACGTAATACTATGATCGTGTATTCTTAAATAATAATTTTTAAGCATGCCGGAAAGCAGAGGGAATCAGGAAAAAAAACAAGGGCTAAAACCGGTGCCGGTTTTAGCCCTTGTTTTTTATTTCAGTCGATTATTAATGGCTGCCCTCTTCCTCAAGCTCTATTTCATGTCTTAGCTGGGCTTTGTATAAGGTGGCATAATATCCGTTTTTATCCAGGAGCTCAAGGTGCCTGCCTTCCTCAACGATTTTTCCATGCTCCATCACAATGATCTTATCCGCTTTTTCGATGGTGGAAAGCCTGTGGGCAATGATGATGGAGGTCCTGTTTTTAGTAATCTTCTCCGTAGCCCGCTGGATCAGCTTTTCACTTTCATGATCGATGGAAGAAGTAGCTTCATCCAGGATCAGGATTTTCGGATCGGAAAGGTAAGCTCTGAGGAAAGACAGCAGCTGTCTCTGTCCCAACGAGATGGAAGACCCTCTCTCGCTTACCACATAATCATATCCGCCGGGAAGGCTTTCAATGAATTCGTCCACTTCAATTTCCCTGGCGCCTGCTTTTATTTTATCAAGGGTAATGGTGTCATCACCAAAGGACAGGTTTTCGAAGATACTGCCGTGAAACAGGAATACATCCTGTAATACCACGCCGATATGGCTTCTCAGGCAATACAGCTCATAATCTTTCAGATCAGTATCATCAATCAGGATATTCCCGGAATTGATGTCATAGAGCCTTGTGATCAGGCTGATGATGGTGGACTTTCCGGCTCCTGTAGCGCCTACGATGGCAACGGTTTCCCCGGGATTCACTGTAAAATCGATTCCCTTCAGCACTTCCTGTTTTTCATCATAGGCAAAATGCACATTCCGGAATTCGATCTTACCGTCGAACTGGTCTTTCTGTACGGTTCCGGTATTGGGCATGGCATTTTCCTCATCCATCAGTCCCAATACACGCTCTGCACCCACAATGCCCCGCTGGATGTTGTTGAAACGGTCGGCAATCTGCCTCAGCGGCCGGATCAGCATGGAAATATACTGGATAAATGCGATCACCACCCCGGCACTGATCGTGATATACCCTCCGTAAAACAGGATAAACCCGATGAAAAGGGATGAGATCAGTTCGACAACCGGGAAGAACAGCGAGAAGATAAAAACCGTCCTCAGCAACGCTCCTTTCAGGGTAATATTGATGTCATCAAACTTTTTGAACTCGGAAGCCTGGCGGTTGAACACCTGGATGATCGGCATTCCTGCCAGCCTTTCCTGAACGAATGAATTCTGGTTGGACGTCCAGTTCCGTTCATCGCCGAACGCTTTTTTCAGCCTTTTCTGGAAAAACCGTGTAATGACCACCATCAGGGGAAGAATGGCCAGGGTAATATAACTTAAATGTACATTGGTACTGAACATCATCACCAGTACAAAAGCGATCCGCAGCACATCACCGAAAACCATCAGGAAACCGTCGGTATAAACGGTGGCGATGGTTTCCACATCTCCCACCGCCCTGGTGACCAGCTGCCCGATCGGGGTTTTATCAAAAAAAGACGTTTTAAAGTAAATCAGTTTATTGTACAGCCGCTGGCGGATATCCCGGATAACGTTCTGTGATATAAAGTTGGAGAAGTAGACCAGGAAAAAGTTCAGAATGGTTTCGGCAAACACCAGCCCGACCAGGATGGTGATGTGTTTCATCATCAGGGTCTTGTCCTGCAGTTTCGTGATATCGTTATCCACCACTTCCATGGTCAGGTAAGGCCTGTAGGTGGACACCATGGCCAGTACAATGGAGATGATCAGCGTAAGGATGAACCACGACCGGAATTTCATCCCGATAAAGAACAGCCGCTTTACAATTCCCCAGGTATCTTGTTTTTTCATTGTATGAATTGAAGAAAGAATTAAAATAAATGCTCTGCAAAAATAAGACTTTCTAAATTGACAGGCTTTATAACCTCACCAAATAGTCATGAAAATTAAAGATTACCTTCATTCACAGGATAGATGAAAACAAGTAATTCAGTTCCGGGAAAACAGCATGCTGCTTACGCCGGCTTTCTGAGCCGGGAACATCCAACTTAAGATTAATCTAATGGAAGAAATCCAGAGATTTCAAAGGCATCGCCCTGCTCAGTCCTTCCTTCCGATCTCTTCTATTTCCGCGGAAGGCTTGATCACACGTTCTTTCCTGAATTTGTTTTCCAATAATTTGTGAACGCCATAGACTGCTATAATAGACAATCCCCATCCTATCATATTCACCAGTGAAAAACCGGTGTAATCCCTTTCATTATACGTATTGGTAAGGCCCTGATAAAATCCGTGTGCAAAGAGGAAGAAAACCTGAAACCCCAGGTATACGCCGATAGCCAGCAGTCCGTAATGCCATTTTGTTTTTCCGAAACGCTCTGCAAGGCCTGCATAATAGCGATAGGCACCGATTAAAATAAAAATTCCGATCATGGTATTTGTTTTTATTTTAGTTCTTATTGTTATCCGTTAATTTTATGTTCCTGTATCATTTGCCTTTCTTTCATTACTCAAATTCATACCCCACATCCACCAGGTACAGGCCATGGGCCGGTGCGGAAGTTCCTGCGGAATTGCGGTGTCTGGCTTCAATAACTTTCCGCATATCTTCAGGCTTTATCTTTCCCGATCCTACTTCCACCATGGTCCCAACAATAGCCCGCACCATATTCCGTAAAAAACGGTTGGCGGAAACTGTAAACTTCAGTTCGCTGCCGTGTTGTTCCCATTCCGCCTTATAGATATTGCAGAGATTGGTTTTATTGTCGGTATGAAGCTTGGCAAAGCTGGTGAAATCCTCATATTCAAACAGAATTTTACAGGCTTCGTTCATGGCAGCCACCTCCAGAGGCTTTCTCCAGTGCTGCCACGCCGATTCTTCCGTAAACGGATCCTTTTCCAGTGCGATATAATATTCGTAAGTACGGAAAGTAGCATCGAACCTGGCATGGAAGTCATCTTTTACCGGGAAAACCCTTTTCACGGAGATATCCGGCGGCAGAAAACTGTTCAGCCTTCTTGAAAGCTGAGGATCCAATACCTGCTCCGTGTCAAAGTGGGCAAACATCTTTTTGGCATGCACACCGGTATCGGTCCTGCCCGCTCCCGTTGTTTTTATCTTTTCCCGTAAAATGGTGGAAAGCGCTTTCTCCAGTTCTTCCTGCACGGAAACGGCATTCGGCTGGATCTGGTAGCCGAAATAATTTTTGCCGTTGTAGGAAAATTCAATACAATATCTCAATGTGTTGCAATAAGCTGCAAAAATATTTAATTTCATGGGAATCACAGGTATTTTTTTTAAAATAAATCCGTAAAAAGTAGAGGCCACGGTATAGTGAATCCCCCTGAAATTTGCTATTTTTGTAAGGTATGAAAAGATGGTATCTCTATCCTTTTTCCCTGGGTTACCACATGGTGACCGGCGTACGGAATACCCTGTACGATCTTGGGCTTTTTAAATCGACCCGTTTCAAAACCCCGATCCTCTGTGTGGGTAACCTTTCCGTGGGCGGAAGCGGAAAATCGCCGATGGTGATGTACCTTGCCCAGTTTCTGGCAAAACATTACCGGACAGGCGTTCTTTCCAGAGGATACGGCAGACTGACAAAAGGCTACGCCGTGACCAACTATGAAAGCAACTATAAAACGGTAGGTGACGAAGCCATGCAGCTTTTCGAGCGCTTCAAGAACCGTTTCGTGATTGCCGTCTGTGAAGACCGGGTGCCCGGCGCTAAAAAAGTAATATCGGATATGGACCTGGATGTTCTTGTCCTGGATGATGCCATGCAGCACAGAGCCATCAGGCCCGGATTCAACATCATGATGACGGATTTCAACGATCCTTATTTCAAAGACCACCTGCTCCCCGGCGGAGACCTCCGCGAATCCAGGG
>JAKOOI010000018.1 GCA_022701475.1 Weeksellaceae bacterium | reverse complement strand
TCTAAGGTAGAAGGCATATTGGCAGCCTCGGTTACACATACGCATCCGTTTCCAACCAGTATTCTGGCGTCTTCCAGATCCAGCTCGTTCTGGGTAGCGGATGGGATGGCCACATCACACTTAACTTCCCAAGGCCGTTTCCCTGCATGGAATTCCGCAGAAGGATATTGTTTAACATAATCTTCCGCCCTGTTGTTTCCTGAGGATCTCAGCTCGAGCAGGTAATCGATTTTTTCACCGTCGATTCCGTCTTTGTCATAAATGTATCCGTCCGGACCGGAGATGGTCACTACTTTAGCCCCCAGCTCGGCGGCTTTCTTAATCACGCCCCAGGCAACGTTTCCGAAACCGGATACGGTAACCGTTTTATCTTTGAAGGTCTGACCGATGGTTTTCAGCATCTGCTCGGCAAAATACACCACTCCGTATCCTGTAGCTTCAGGACGGATCAGGGAACCTCCGTAGGCAAGGCCTTTCCCGGTAAGAACTCCTGTAAATTCATTTCTTACTTTTTTATACTGCCCGAACAAGTACCCGATTTCCCTGGCACCTACCCCGATGTCTCCTGCCGGAACGTCCGTTTCAGGACCAATGTGCTTGCAAAGCTCCGTCATAAAGGCCTGGCAGAAACGCATCACTTCCATATCGGATTTTCCCTGCGGATCGAAATCCGAACCTCCTTTACCGCCTCCCATCGGAAGGGTGGTCAGTGAGTTCTTGAATACCTGCTCAAAGGCAAGGAACTTCAATACGGAAAGGTTTACCGTAGGATGGAAACGGATTCCTCCTTTGTAAGGGCCAATGGCAGAGTTCATCTGGATTCTGAATCCTCTGTTTACCTGGATTTCCCCTTTGTCATCAACCCATGGAACTCTGAAGATGATAATTCTTTCCGCTTCCGCCATTCTTTCAAGAAGCTTCATTCCCGTATACTCCTTCTTGGTCATGATAAATGGAATCACAGTTACTGCAACTTCTTTTACGGCTTGTAAAAACTCAGGCTCATTAGGGTTTTTAGCCTCTATTTTTGCTATAAATTCTTGAATTTTCTGGTCAACATTATATTGTTCCATATAGTAAGGTTGAATATTATTGCCAACAAATTTAATTTTTTTTTCAAGATTCACAATACCCCAATGAATGATTGTTGAAAATTTAATAATATAAAATGTTAATATTATTAAATTGATAATTTAGATATGAATATTGTTAAAAATGAAAAGTAAGCCTTGAAATAATGCAGTATTAAGAAATCATTAAATCTCATATTGCCATGAATTGCCTCCCTGAAAACGATTTTACCCTTCCCAAAAGCTCAAGTTCCAAAATAACAGGCAAAATTTTATGGGAAGAGAGGCTTATTTTTTCAATCAGGTCATCCAGGGAAATCTTCGGATGATCTGAAATGACCTCCCAGATCAACTTTTGGTTTTCAGTCAGTTGCAAAGCTACTTCGCTTCTTGGAAACAGCTCTCCGGTTTCCGCTCCGGGCTTGTGGAAACCCAGCTGGCTGATCAGGTCTTTGATGGTGGAAATGGCCATTGCCTTGTTCTGGTAAATCAGGTGATTGCACCCCTGGCTCTGCCGGTCTGTAATTTTTCCCGGCAGCGCAAATACTTCCCGGTTATACTGGTTGGCAAATGTGGCCGTACTGATGGAGCCTCCGCCAAAAGCCGTTTCCACCACGATTGTAGAGGGTGAAAAGCCGGCAACCACCCGGTTTCTCTGGATGAAATTTTCACGGTCCGGTTTTCTGGATGAATTGAATTCCGTCAGCAATGTTCCGCCTTCTGCGAGTATCTTTTCAGAAAGTTTCCTGTTTTTGGAAGGGTACAGGGTATGGAAACCATGGGCCAGTACCGCAATGGTGGGAATCCCATGCTTCAATGACTGTTCATGAACTTCTTTATCCACGCCCAGCGCCAGCCCGCTTACCGAAATAAACGGACATGATTGGGTTTCCTCAAAAAAATCACGGATAAATCCGGCTCCGTATTCCGTCATGTTCCGGGTTCCCACAACGCTTACTTTCTGGCCATCCGGATCAAAAGACCCTTTGCGGTACAGCACCGACGGCGCATCTTCGCATTCATTCAGCAGCCGGGGAAGTTCATTGAGGTGCCTGAGGTGGATATGGATGTTGTGCGATTCACAGAATTTCAGTTCCTTTTCGGCAAATTTCAGGTGTTCCGGGTTTCCGATATCGGAAATCATCTTACGGCCGAAACCGTCAATCCTGCGGTATTCTTTTCCCGCTTTCTTCCATGCTTCTTCCGCACTTCCGAAGATACGGACCAGCTTATAAAAATTGATATCGCCGATCAGGCTGCATTCGCGTAACGCGATGGAATAGAGGTGTTCCTGAGAATACATTTGTGTTGTTTTCAGCAAATGTAAAAAATTTATCTGATTTTATAAATGGGGTATGCCGAAAATTATTTACAGGGAATGAGATATTGCCGAATGCCTGGCAATTGAATTTATAATATTACGATTTAACTTGAATTCGTGGAAAAGACGGCTTTAATAAGCCTGATAAGCACTTTATGTTAAATACAAAAGAAATAACAGCAAACCGGCCTGCCCTGAAGGGGCAGCACAATCATAGCCCCAGGTGAAATCCGGGGTAAACAAATCCGGTGACGGCACCAAGCCCTGAAGGAGCGAAACCCATTTGTAGATATGAACGAAATGTATTGGAATAACACATATACATTATTTTATGATAAACTTCTAAAAATCAAACTCTAATGATATGATATGTTTATCTATATAAAATCAAAAAATATCATCTGAAGTCATATTAGACTTTAATTTTTAATCGAATCCTTCAGAAAAAAATTCTTCCAGACTCATATTAAAAGCCTGAATTATTTTCGCAAGCGTACTGAATCTCAGATCTTCGCCTCTTTCGTATCTTCCGAACTGAGCCCGTGAAATATTATTTTCGTAAGCAAAATATTCATAGCTTGTATATCTTTTGGCTATTCTTAGGGCAAACGCACTTAAAAACTAAGATCTTTGTATGGATGAGCGTACAAGAATATTTTAAGAGTATAGATGACTTCCGTATGGAAAAAAGTGCAGTCATAAGCTGTCCGATATATTCTTAACAGGTCTTTTTAACTAC
>JAKOOI010000599.1 GCA_022701475.1 Weeksellaceae bacterium | reverse complement strand
TAATGCTTTGTGAAATGAAAGCCTGTTGACTTGATAATTGGTAAGTGAGAGCTATAAAATAACTTGGAATTTTGCTGCTATTAAATTATAGTTAGCTTAAGAGTTTATACTTGTAATTCTATTTCTGAAAGAGCCTCTTTGTTTTTAACGCAAAGCTTTTATCTTCTTAACGCGTAATTCAAGGGAGCAAAGAATGAATCAGCAAGCTGATTTGAAGAAGCGAACGTTCGCTTCGTGCAGCAGATTTATCTGTCTTTGCCTCTTGAAATAAACGCGGCCTTAATTAATCTTCTTTTAGTATATTTTTAATTTCTATTGCATTTAAAATAAGTCTGGCGAATATCAATAGAAACGGGTTTTAACCCGTTCATCTATTTAATGCGTAATTCAAGGGAGCAAAGAATAATCAACAAGCTGATTTGAAGAAGCGAACGTTTGCTTTGCACAGCAGATTTATCTGCCTTTGCCTTCTTGAAACAAACGCTGCCTTAATTAATCTTTGCGTTTAATTGAGTCGATAATACCTTAGAATAAGTCTAAACGTAAAGCCAATTATCAATAGGAAAGGGTTTTAACCCGTTCTAGTGATTTGTCATAAGATACGCTGCCTCCAGCATTTTCATCAACTGAATCTAGGGAATGAAAATCTTCCTTTCCTGTTCGCACCGGGAATTTCCGAGCGAAAAATAAACGACCGAGGCGAGGAAATAATCAAATTCATCCAGGCTGCAGACCTTAAAGGCTTTTTGAAATACAAAAACCGGATGCTGATATTCTTCCTCTGAAAGCAAACCTGTGAATTTCGAAAAACGGGATTCCGAAGGAGCACTGGCCGTTGATTTTTTTGCTTTGGTTGAAATTAGATGGCCGGCACGGATCAGCGAACGCAACGATTGGTACAAGTGAAAGATTTCAGCAGGATCTTTATTAATCCGACTTTTCTTTTTTACAGAGCATTGCATCATGGTGCTGAGGGTTTCCTTTACGATAACCGGATCGTTGAACTGGAAAAACGTTTCCAGCAATCCCATTGCGGTATGTTTCCGGGTGCCGGACCAGAACCGGGATTCGAAGTTTCTTTTTTTGTTTTTCATGCGAAGAAGGTTTTTGTGTTTTTAATTTTTTTAGTTGAAATTCCATCGCCAAACTTTTTTTATTCGTTCTTGGCTGTGCCTGTTACTAAAAAACTTTCATAGATCGATCGGATAAGATCTAATCTGAATCATTTCACCAAATGTAAGAAAAAAACAATTAAATAACATATATGTGTTGATGAAAAATTTCAGAAATCCTAAAATTTACTGAATGCATAAATGGGAATCAGAACAATTAAAATATCAGATCGGTAAACTTTTTCAATTATACAGACTGAGAAAAAGTCTTTCACAATTCCAACTTGGAAATGAACTTGATTTATCAAGCAACCACATTGGCAGGATGGAAAGAGGAAAAACTAATCCGACCATTGATATCATTTCCAAACTCTGCAATTTTCTGGAGATTGATGTATTGGTCCTATTCAAAAAGCTCGACGACACAGAACTTCAGGAGATCGAAAAAGAAATTGATGATCTGCAGAAAAAATTTAAAAATCAGAATAAAAGGAAATCTTAAGAGATATTGATAAACATTAATGCAAATTTGCTTAAGAAGAAATAGTAAAAATTGCGTATATTTGTTATTACTATAACAGGAAAATAGAAAATGAAACCTAGTCCAAAAAATTCATCAGATTTACGAAAGCAGATTATGAAATCAGCTATTGCTTCTTTTAAGATCGAAGGAATAAAAATTTCTAATCGTGCAGCTGAAAATTCGCTTAAAAGAGTGGAGGCTAAACTGGGAAGATTATCGAAATAAGATCAGTCATTGGCTGATAATTTTTTAATGCTGCCATCTGAACTGCTGAAATATATTGTTTAAACGCTTCTTCTCTAATCTTACTAAATTCTATAGGATTATATCCGGCCTTTCTTACCATTAAATTAGCTAATATACGCGCTGTTCTGCCGTTTCCTTCACGAAATGGATGAATAAACAATAATTCCGCATGAACGGTTGCGACATCTTTTATTAAACTTTTTTCATCGGAATAAGTGTCAGGTAATTTCACAAGTATCTCATTATTAAAATCTTTCATAGATTGCGGAAGATACAATGCAGATGAAAATTGAAAACCACCTTTTGAAAGATTAACATTACGATATTTTCCTGCGAAAGTATAAAGATGATTCAGCGCTAACTTATGAATATTTAAAATATACTCTGTAGTAAATCTGGTTTTTGAACCGAGACTTTCTGTTAGTAAAATTTCTGCTTCCAAAAATCCATCAAATTCTGAGATAGCTATATCTTCGGCTTTTGTCAATCCTAATTTATTAGGTAATATCTCAGCCTGTTCTTCTGGAATATCATATTTCATCAGTTCTATTTTATCAGTTTAATTAATAAAATATTTACTTCAGCAACACCGCGACCATCGCCAGAATAGCCGGTAAAGCCTGCACGAAAAAGATTTTCTTTGTAGCGGAAATACCGCCGTAAATTCCGGCCACGGCTACGCATCCGAGAAAAAATAAAGCCACATTCGTCTGCCATTCCGGATCTTTGATCAGAAGGGACCAGATTAAACCGGCTGCGAGGAAACCGTTGTACAGTCCCTGATTGGCCGCCAGGCCTTTGGTGGATTTAAACAAATCTGCCGGAAGGGCATTTTTGAAAACTTCTTTTCCTTTGGTTTCCCAGGCAAACATTTCCATCCACAGGATGTAAAGGTGTTCGAGTGCAACGGCGGCAATCAGGATTTTGGCTATGATTTCCATGAGATAAGTTTACTGTTGTTTATTTTAACCGCAAAAGTCACAAAAGACAGTGATGCTGGGTATTAAAGTTAATTATTTATGCTTAGAAGTTCGTAAAAGTTTAAAAAAATATTTGATTTTTTTTGTCATAAAAAATTATTTTAAGTTAATGATGATGGCAAACTGAAAAATTGAGTAAGTTTGATTTACTTAATTTAGTTATGGAAGTATTCAGGACACATCTGGAAAAGTTGATCAGTATAGATGAAGAGGAATTTGCTGCTGTTCTTTCTTATTTCCGGGTGCTGGAGGTGAAGAAGAAGGAGCATCTGCTGTCTGAAGGAGAAACCTGCCGGCTGATGTTCTTTGTGGCGAAAGGCTGTCTGAGGAAGTTTTTCATCAATGAAAAAGGCGTTGAGCAAACCACGGAATTTGCTATTGAAAACTGGTGGATGACGGATACTTTTGCTTACGAAAAGCAGTCGAAAACGGATTTCTGCATCCAGTCGGTAGAGCGGTCTGTGGTTCTGGCTATTGATTTTCACGCCCGTGAAGAGCTGCTGGAAAAGCATCCGGTGATGGAACGGTATTTCCGGATCGTATATCAGCGGTCTTCGGCTGCTGCAGAACGGAGGATCCGGTATCTTTACGAATTGTCCAAAGAAGAATCCTATATCCAGTTCAGTACGCTGTATCCCTGGTTTATCCAGCGGATCCCGCAGTATCTGGTGGCTTCCTTTCTGGGGTTCACCCCGGAGTATTTAAGCGAAATCCGGGCAAAGCTGCGGTTGTAAATCGCTAGCAAATAAAGAGTTGGAAAGTGCGAAGGGCGCAAGATTTTTTAATAACAAAACGTTTTTAAGACGGTAAGATTTTATCTTTGATAAAATAACTGAGTTCAATCTATTTGAATTTGTTCCAATTTAGCTTCTGAAAAACTTCCTGGAAAGAAAATCTGCGCAATCTGCAAAATCTGCGTGATATTTTTTGACGCAAAGTTTTTAATTCTAATCTGCTTATTTCAAGGAAGCAAAGAAGAATCAGCAAGCTGATTTGAAGAAGCGGATGTTTTATCCATTCATTCTAAAGAGGATATATCGCAACGACAGCTTCGCGCAGCAAATTTATTTGCCTTTGCTCACTTTAAATATGCGCAATAATCATCAATCTTTGCGTTAATTGTAAAGCAGCATTAACGTAACGCATACAGAATATGACACCATGAAAATCCTCGTGCCTTGTACATTCCAACATCAATTTTGTGAAAATTCATTTCTTAAACCCGTTTAAGATTTTTGATCTCTGTAAACAGGAACTTTGCCTCAGAACTTTTAAACAAAATAAAATGAGTACAAGATTCAATATGGCAGAGGTAAATGCCGCTGCTTACCAGGCCGGAATAGGAATGGAAAAAGCCTTGCAGAATAGTTTTTTAAGCCCGATCCGGAAAGAGCTGATCAAGATCCGGGCTTCGCAGATCAACGGTTGTGCCTTCTGTCTGGACATGCACACCAAAGATGCCCTGAAATATGGTGAAACCCCACAGCGGATTTTCCTGCTGAATGCCTGGAAGGATGCCCGGGAACTGTTTACCGAAGAAGAACAAATAATACTGGCCATTACCGAAGAAATTACCCTGATCAGCGAGAAAGGATTATCCGAAGAAACCTACCAAAAAGCGAAACAGATTTTCAGCGAAGCCCAGATGGCGGATATCATCATGGCAGCCGTCACGATTAATATGTGGAACCGGATTGCTATTTCCACCCACATGCCGGTTGCAGAATAATCGTTCAACTTGTAAACTGATTTTTTGGAATTTACGCTCGCAGATTAAGCGGATTGCGCAGATTTTTATGCGTATTCAGATTTGATAATTCAGTTCTACAGAATATTACGGTTTTAATCAGATTTAAAAAGGTTTTTAAACTTCTTTGTATTTCATCGATAGGCAAAGCGGCTTTGTTTAACTTAAATCAGCATTAAAATTCAATAAAACTTTGTCTGGCTTTGTAGTAAATGATCGTTGCTGAATCAATAAAATCATAAATTAAAAAGCGCTTCTCTTACCGGGAAGCGCTTTTGTTATTCCGGGCAGCTGAGCTGAAGGACATTGGCATTCAGCGGCTGTTCTATTTTCCGTTCCAGCTTTTGATCATTGACCGTTACATAAATTTCCATGGATCCGGTTCCTACATGCAACGAAAGGATGTGGCCTCCGTAAGCATTGAACTGATCGTTGGTAGCTACGCCGTGGATGTGAATGGACGGTCCTTTCTCATTCCATGCAATGGATCCGGTCAGGCTTCCCATTTCGACTTTGCGGAAAGTTTTCGGATTGAATTTTTTAGCATTAAAATCGTAAAATCCGAACGTCACTTCTGAAGCAAAACCGATTCCCGTGAAACTGGCCGAAGGGATGTTTTCGGTTTTTGCCATGTTTTCAATGTGGGCCAATACATCATCGCCCTGGCGGAGCACCATCAGGTAGCCGGTCGGGGTTTTGATGTAGCGGCACTGATCTTTCTGTTGTGCGTTAACGGGAGTCATCAATACAAAAATTAAAACGGTGAAGATGTTCTTTAATACATTCATATTCAGTATTTTTAATAAAGTATGAAATTTCTGAACCAAATGAGATCTTTGGATCATCATTTCCCAGCGATTCGGTTATCAGATAATCTGTGTTAAATAAATCTGTGGCTGTTCCTGCAGCTTTTCATCAATCAGCTCTCCGAAAGCCCTGATGTAAGGTTGCTCATTGTGTTTGGCCAGGCCTTCAGCACTTTTCCAGATCTCGTAGAATACAAATTGGTTTTGGTCCTCAATTCCCTGATGGAGCGTATATTGTTCATTGGCTTCTTCCCGGATGGTTTCTTTTACCATATTCTGAAGTGTTTCTAGGACTTCTTCGCGGTATTCTTTTTTTGCCTTAATAACGGCGGTAAGGTAGATTTTCATAATTTAAATAAAGTTTTCGATCGATTGATGTTGCGGTTTCCATTGCAGTTCCGTACGGGCTTTGTCTGAGCTGCAAAGGCTGTTGGAAGCAAAACCGAAATAGCCTCCCGCAGGGCCGAAGGTATCCACTGCTTCCTGAACGGTTACCGACCGGGCAGGCTGCAGGCTGTAACGTTCACTTATTTTTTCTGCCAGGTCTTTTATCGTTGAAGCGCCGTTTTCTGCATAATACAGAGATCCGGCTTTGGCATGTTCCAGCGCAAGAACGTATAGATCGGCCAGGTCTTCAATGTGTACATTCGACCAGATGTTTTCCCCTTTCCCGAAATAAACTCCGAATCCTTTCTCTTTTGAAAAACGGATGAGGGCAGGAAGCTGGATACTGTCTTTTTTGATCCCCAGGCCTTCTCCGTATACCATCGTCGGAACAATAACGATGCTTCTGATCTTCTTTTGGGCAGACCGTAGGACGTATTGGTTGATAAGCACCCGGGAAGCCATTTCCAGTCTTGGCTGCAATGGAAAATCTTCCGTAAAAACAAAATCATTTCTTTCTCCGTTTTCCTTTCCTCCGAAAATGGCTGAGCCGGAGGTGAAAATAAAAGTCTTTCCGGTTCCTTCCAAAGCATTGATAATGCTGTCTGCCGCGTAAGCGTCATCTGCAGAATCGGCGTTATGGATCACAGCATCCACCCCGGAAATTGCTTTTTGTAAAACCGATTCATCATAAATGCTTCCTGTAATGGTTTCAATTCCGGCTGCATGCAGTTCCTTAGTATGGGCCTCATTACGCACCAGACCAACTACCGTGTATTTTTTATCCAGTAGCTTTTGAGCGATGGTTCCGCCGATATATCCGGTGATTCCCGTAATTAATATCTTTTTCATCCGGTCAGGCAAAATGAGGTTTCAGTTCTTTTCCAAATACTGCGGTAAGATGGTCCCGGTACCGTTTCATGTCACGCTCTACATCCGCATTTTTTTCCACATCATGAAAATGGAAGCTGTCCAGCTTTTCCAGGGAAACAAAAGCGTTCATCCGGTGGAATCCGAACAGCGGTCCGTCATCCACACTCGTTTCATTAAAGAATTCTCCCGGAAGGGTAAAGGCTGTTTCCGGGGCATTCCAGCTGGTGGTTACCATGTATTTTCTTCCGCCGAGCATCCCGCCGGTTCCGTAATTGATCTCCGGATTTCCGGAAGTCCTGCCGTCGTTCCTATAGATTCCTTTAGCGTGGCCTGCCGTAAATACTTCGTCGATGTACTTTTTCAAACCATTCGGAAGCTGGAACCACCAGATCGGGGTGTGGTAAATGATGTAGTCTGCCCAGACGAATTTTTTTACTTCTTCATCTTTGTCATAGCCTTCATCCACATTCGTCATCTGTACTTCCACATTTCCGAAGCTTTTCAATACTTCCTGGGTATTTTCTGCAATCGTTTGGTTATATTTTCCTCCGGAATGTCCGAAGT
>JAKOOI010000590.1 GCA_022701475.1 Weeksellaceae bacterium | reverse complement strand
CTTGAAAGGCTCCTGGAAGAACTGACGGCTATTTGAATTTAAAAATACTTCTGATAAAATTCCGGTTCAGGTAATTTTCCACCGGGAATACTTTGGTGAAATGATTCCCGATGAAGATCAGGATCAGCACGACAGCCGGCTTGTAAACCAGATTGATAAAATTATTGCTGAAATCGGGCAGTACGATAGCTACGGTAACCGCAAGGGTGCAGATAATCGATACGAAGATCATTTCAATCGTCAGGGGGGAGACTTTAAATACAAAATAATTGAACACTACTTTCACCACATTATAGGTGATCAGCGAAATAGCGGTTGCCAGGGCAATCCCGATCAGCTGCAGATCGGTATTCTTAATGAAATAAAGGTTCAGGCTTATCGTCAGTCCGGCCAGCAGGAGCATCACCAGGATATTGAAGCGGTAATATTTTGAGAGTGAAATAATGTTTCCGTTAAATCCTGTTGCCAGGTCGATCAGTACGGCGGAGCCCCAGATCCAGATCACCGGTTCGTACATTCTGAGGAGGGTTCCGTTCTGCGGCATAAACCGGGTAAGGTAAGGGAAGCCCACCATAATGCAGGAAAAAAGCACGGCACCCAGGAAATACAGGGAAAGCGATGTTTTTTTATGGAACCGGTCCAGTTCCAGCATATCGCCGTCGGCAAGGGTCTTGCTGATGATCGGAGCGGAGATATTGAACAGCCCGAGCTGCGGAATGGAGATCAGTGAAATCAAAGCATACAGGACCGAGTAAATCCCGTTTTCTTCCATTCCCATATATTCACCGATCATAAAGCTGTTGATGGCCAGGTAATTCCCGAAAGTTCCCAGGAAGCCGAAAAAGCTGTAGTTCATGAACTCTTTCCAGAAGCTGTCCTGCTTAAAATAAGCGGTACTGAAATCCAGGCTGATTTTCTCCAGCCTGTTGGTATAGTAGATATACCCGAACAGCATCAGTGCAAAGATCCCGAAGAAAAAGGCGAGTGCCGTCTGCTCCGAAAGGGAAAAATAAAAGAAAAGGCAGAAAGATCCCAGATTGGCGATCTTCGGGAACAGGTTGTCGAAAATATTGGAAACGGCAATCCTTTTATAATTGGAAATGTATTTGTTGAAAATCGCACAGAATGAAAGCAGCAGGATCAGGGGAAGGATAATCTCCTTGATCTTCCAGGCCTTGGTATTCCTGAATCCCGGAAAAACAGAAGGGATCAGAAAGAAGATCAGCAGGAATACGATGAAATTGATAAAAACCGTGAGCAGGGAAAGCGAGAGCATATTCTGCCGTTTTCCGTCTTTATCCACGTGATGGAAAAACTTTACATTGGAATAGGAGATCCCGAAAACAACGAAAGGAACCAGCATTTCGGCAGTCGGCATAATGTATCGTAGCGTTCCGTAGAATTCAAAGTCATTCGGGAAAATAAAAATGGCGGAGATGGTGCCCAGCAGAAAACCGATATAGCCAATAATGGAATATTTAAATCCCTGTCTTGCTACTACACTCATGTTATTGGCTTTTAGGAATGAAAATAATATTGTTGATGTAATCGGTTTTGTTTTTTTCGTCGCCCGTATTTTTCAGCAGGATTTCTTCCGTGAGCCGCTCGAGGCTGAAGGTATTCCTGTTGAGGTAATGCGCATGGTAGTCCCAGGATTCCACTTCGGAAATTTCTCTCCAGATCGGGGTCTCATGATGGCGCTGTTCCATTTCCACCATCAGAACGGGGGTGAAGCGGCGGACGATCTCGCGGGCGCCGTTCAGGGTCTTCATTTCATTGCCTTCCACATCGATCTTGATAAAATCCAGGCGGTGAAAGTGCTCAATGGCTGCCCAGTCATCAAGCCGGATTACTTTTACCTGCTCGGTATAGCTTTTTTCTTCCCCTTTTTCCTTGTAATCAATATTCAGGGTTCCCCTTGAGGCAATCATCTTTCCGTTGATCACCGGAACCTTGAATTCTGCCGTGGTATTTTCATCAGACAGGGCAAGCGGAAGCACCCGCATGTCCGGGAAAAGCCTTTTCAGCCGCCTGTATAGTTTTTTATTGGGTTCAAAGGCATAGATGTGCTCATGGTCCAGGCGGTCTTCCAGCTGGTACAGGAAAGTGCCTACATTGGCACCGATATCCAGGATCACCGCTTTTTTCGGTAAAAACTCCCTGATCCAGACCAGCTCCGGTTCTACATTCCTTGCAGAAAAATTTTCTTTGGTAAGATAATGGAGGTTTTTAAAAAATCTCTTTTTATAAAAACCCGGGCTGATATACTGCAGTTTTTCAGCAATTCTTTGATACAGGGACATGGACAGGCATTTGGGAAAAGGCAAATATACGTAAAAATGTTAAATTCCTGTTAAAATAGTACCGAATTAATGCGTTGATAATCAGGTATATTGTTTTTGCTTGTACATTGGCGTGTGGTATGATAACCCTGTTATTTATAAAAATGGCTTTAATCAGCCATCAGGTATACTGCTTTAGCTATGACCGGAACCAAAATATCAGGTTTACAGGTGAAGACGGCCTCGGTG
>JAKOOI010000582.1 GCA_022701475.1 Weeksellaceae bacterium | reverse complement strand
TGCCGCGCAGCTGGCCACTCTTCCGCTGGTCCTGTATTATTTCCATCAGTTTTCTTTTGTTTCCGTTCCGGCTAATTTTTTCATTGTCCCGTTTTCTGAACTGGTGATTGTATTTTCCTTCCTGATGACAGCCCTTATTGCCCCGGGTCTTGATATGGGTTTTATCAATACGGTTTATGATCATCTTATTCAGCTGCTGCTGAAAATGATCCACTGGTTTGCCGGATTCGATGGTTTGTTTTTTGAAAATATTGCGATGAATGGCTGGGAAGCTGCTGCTTTTATGGTGGTTGTATGGGTGTCGGGATTGGTAATCAGCAAGCCGGACCTCCGGAACTGTTCGAAACTTGCCCTGTTCGTTTCTCTTTTTATTATGCTGCGGTACACCTTTTCCTTTTTCGAGTATCACAGGAGCGAAGTGCTGGTTCACCGGTTTTCAGGAAGAACAGCCGTTTCGGTGAAGAAAGGGAATGCTGCCTGTTTCTGGCTTGGGGACAGCATGGAGGAGGAGAAAGCAATGCGGTACCTTATCTATCCTTACTGCGCTTCCAGAAGGATTGATGTTATTGAAGTAAAAAAGATTCCTGCAGGGTCGGGAAAGCTTGTTTTTAACGGTAAAATTTACAGTCTCTACTGATTGCCCCGCTTTTGTTTTTCCTTTATTTATAATATTTTAGCTGTTATTTAGAAACGTTACAAACTGGCTTTTTGTGAGATTTCTCACTTTTTGTTGTAGTCAACATTTAGTAATTTTGTGGAAAATCAAATGTAAACTTATATGGCAGGTTTAACGAGTTCTACGATAGGTAGAAAATATGCTATGGCATTGTCGGCAATTTTTTTGCTGATCTTTCTGATAATGCACCTTACTGTAAACTTTTTGTCGGTTTTTGGTGCGGATGCTTACAATAATGCCTCAGAGTTCCTGGGGTATAATCCTCTGATCCAGTTTGTGATGCAGCCGGTGCTGATTGCTGCTGTCATTTTCCATTTCGTAATGGGGTTTGTCTTGGAAATTAAAAATCAAAAGGCGCGTCCGGTCAAATACGAATCCAACAATCCTTCCAACAATTCCACCTGGATGTCCAGAAACATGATCATCTCAGGTGCCGTAATTCTGGCCTTTATCTTTCTTCACATGTACGACTTCTGGTTTCATGAGATGAACTATAAGTATATCGACGGATTGCCGGTAGAAGAATCCCGTTTCTGGGGAGATCTGCATGCCAAGTTTGAGGATGCCTGGAGAGTGATTCTCTATGTGGTTTCATTTATTCTGCTGGGACTGCACTTGGGACATGGTTTCCAGTCTTCCTTCCAGTCGATCGGGGCAAGACACCCGAAATACACGCCGGTGATCATGGCATTCGGAAAATGGTATTCCATCCTGATTCCGGCAGGTTTTATTTTCATCGCAATTTTTCATTTTGTAACTCAATAATATCAATATACCAATTATGAGTAAATTAGATTCAAAAATTCCGGCAGGTCCTTTAAAGGATAAGTGGGAAAATCATAAAAACCATATGAACCTTGTTGCCCCGAACAACAGAGATAAGATTGATATTATTGTAGTGGGGACAGGATTGGCAGGTGGTTCTGCAGCAGCTACCTTAGCGGAGCAGGGCTACAATGTAAAGGCATTCTGTTACCAGGATTCCCCGAGAAGAGCACACTCGATTGCTGCTCAGGGAGGTATCAATGCCGCTAAAAACTACCAGGGAGACGGTGATTCTACCTACAGGTTATTCTACGATACCATCAAAGGAGGTGACTACAGGGCAAGAGAAGCAAACGTTTACCGGCTTGCTGAAGTATCTGCCAATATTATAGACCAGTGTGTTGCACAGGGTGTACCTTTCGGAAGAGAGTACGGAGGCCAGCTGGACAACCGTTCATTCGGCGGGGTTCAGGTGAAAAGGACTTTCTACGCGAAAGGACAAACCGGTCAGCAGCTGTTGCTGGGAGCTTATTCTGCCATGAGCCGCCAGATCGGTAAAGGAAGGATTAAAATGTACAACCGTCATGAAATGATGGACCTCGTTATTGTTGACGGAAAAGCAAGAGGAATCATTGCAAGGAACCTGGTAACGGGAGAGATCGAAAGGCATTCTGCTCACGCAGTGGTCATCGCTTCAGGAGGATACGGAAACGTATATTTCCTTTCTACCAATGCGATGGGATCCAATGTTTCCGCAGCCTGGAAAATCCATAAAAAAGGAGCGTATTTCGCAAACCCTTGTTATGTGCAGATCCACCCGACATGTATTCCGGTTCACGGAACACAGCAGTCTAAGCTTACACTGATGTCCGAATCCTTGAGAAACTCCGGAAGAATCTGGGTTCCTAAGAAGATTGAGGATGCGGAAGCCATCCGTGCAGGTAAATTAAGGCCTGAAAATATTAAAGAAGAAGACCGGGATTATTACCTGGAAAGAAGATATCCTGCATTCGGTAACCTGGTGCCTAGGGACGTTGCGTCAAGAGCTGCCAAAGAGCGATGCGATGCCGGATTCGGAATTGAAAATAACGATACCCACGAAGGCGTTTACCTGGATTTCTCCACCGAGATCATGAAAAAAGGGAGAGAGGCCGCCATCGAAAAACATATCCAGAACCCTACCGACCAGCAGTTGTACGACCTGGGAAGAAGATGGGTAGAAGAGAAATACGGTAACCTGTTCGTAATGTATGAGAAGATTACGGCTGACGATCCTTACAGAACACCGATGAAGATCTATCCTGCCGTTCACTATACCATGGGTGGCGTTTGGGTAGATTACAACCTTCAGTCTACGATTCCGGGATGTTTCGTTGTCGGGGAAGCCAACTTCTCGGATCACGGAGCCAACAGGCTGGGAGCTTCCGCGCTGATGCAGGGACTTGCCGACGGATATTTCGTGCTTCCTTATACCATTGCCGATTACCTTTCTGCAGATATCAGGACCGGGTCTATTCCTACCACTTCCGCTTCGTTCGATGAAGCAGAAAAAGAAGTAAAGGAAAAAGTAAATTTCTTCCTTAATAATAACGGAACCCATTCAGTAGACCATTTCCATAAGCAGCTGGGCCACATTATGTGGAACAAAGTAGGGATGGGAAGAACGCCTGAAGGATTAAGAGAAGCCATCCGTGAAATTGAAGCGGTAAGAGCCGATTTCTGGAAAAACGTAAAGGTTCCGGGAGATAACGACGGAATGAACACGGAACTTGAAAAAGCGTTCCGGGTAGCCGATTTCCTTGAATTGGGCCAGCTGATGGCAATCGATGCATTGCACAGGAACGAATCCTGCGGGGGACACTTCCGTGAAGACCATTCCACACCGGATGGAGAAGCGGAAAGAGATGACGTAAACTACAAATACGTAGGAATATGGGAATATCAGGGCAAAGACATCAATGCGGAAGTATTGCACAAAGAAGACCTGATTTATGAAAATATTGAAGTAAAAACGAGAAGTTACAAATAATAATCTCCAATCTTTAAATATATAATTATGAGTGCTAAAAAAGGCTTACATCTTACGCTGAAAATTTGGAGACAGAAAAATAATAAATCTAAAGGTCAGTTTGAGACTTATAAAATATCGGATGTGTCAACAGATTCCTCATTTCTGGAAATGCTGGACATCCTCAATGAAAACCTGATCAACGAAGGAAAAGAACCGATCGCTTTCGATCACGACTGCCGTGAAGGCATCTGCGGGATGTGCTCCCTCTATATTAATGGAAGGGCCCACGGGCCGGATACAGGAATCACTACCTGCCAGCTTCACATGAGAATGTTCAAGGACGGTGAAACCATCGTTATCGAGCCGTGGAGAAGTGCTGCTTTCCCTGTAATCAAGGATCTGATCGTAGACAGAAGCGCATTTGACAGGGTGATGGCTGCCGGAGGTTTTATTTCGGTAAATACTTCAGGGAATACCCTGGATGCCAACGCTATTCCTGTGCCTAAAGAAGATGCTGACAAAGCGATGGATGCAGCGGCATGCATCAGCTGCGGAGCCTGTGTAGCGTCCTGTAAAAACGGATCCGCTATGCTGTTCGTAGGAGCCAAGGTATCCCAGTTTGCTTTATTGCCGCAAGGCAGGGTAGAAGCGAAGAGAAGGGTATTGAACATGGTGAAAGCCATGGATGATGAAGGCTTCGGAAACTGTTCCAATACCGGAGCGTGTGAGGTGGAATGTCCGAAAGGGATTTCCCTTGAAAACATCGCCCGTATGAACAGAGAATATATCGTGGCATTCGCTGACAGAGGATAAAATTAGAGGAATATATCTGAAAAAATCGTCTCCGCACAGGAAGGCGATTTTTTTAGTTAAATCTTTCTTAAAACCCATATTAATTTGTATTAAGTTT
>JAKOOI010000534.1 GCA_022701475.1 Weeksellaceae bacterium | reverse complement strand
TGCTCAACTTTATATTGAAGCCCTGCTATTTCTACAATTGCAAACATTGTTTATAAATTTTTAGTTATTTCGAGGTGCAAATATAAGCATTATTTTCTAATTCACTCAAATTCAACCGTATCTTTTTTCTATAAAATTTTAACTATGCAAAGAATAATTTATCACAATAAAGTGATTAAAATTCACGTTAAAAAGAATAACTTCGCATAGATCAAATATATTTAATATGAAAAGAAACGTAAAATTCCCTTTTATTGCAGGAGCCATTGCCGCTCTTTCATTAGCCGCCTGTAATGATGACTCTATGGAAACCGCTGCCCTGCCGCAGGAACAGCAGGCCGAAAGCCTGAGACCGGAACAGCCGGGTGCCCTTGAGAAGGTGTGTTATTATGTAGACCAGAACTGGAGCTCTGCCGCCGTGCTTACCACTTCACTCCAGAACTCCGCAGACACCGGCTTTATGAATTCGCAGATGACCAAAATTGCAAGCCTTTGGGGAAGAAGCAATCCGACCCTGAGATTCGTTAACGATCCCTCCAATTACAATTCCACTTATAATGCGATTTCCTATTCCACCGGAAAGATCTATTACGGCTATGCGATCTATTATGATGCTAAAAACAAAGGCGGTGATATCGTCAATGCCATGATCCTGGCCCACGAGTATGGCCATCAGCTGCAGTATATCTTCGGTCTTCCGACAGTGAGCGAGTCAACTGCAAGGCCGAATGAACTGGAAGCAGACGGCTTTGCAGGCTATTACCTGAGAAGACCGAACGGCTATAACCAGACTTCCTTCACCCAGATTGCGGCAGCTTACGAGTTTGCACAGAGCATCGGGGATTATCAGACCAACAGTCCGGGTCACCACGGGACGCCGCCCCAGCGGAGATCGGCCGTGCGTCTGGGATTCCTGTTGGGCCAGTATGACCTTACGGCTGCTGCCTTTGATTATAATTTCTTCTATTACTACCAGGGTGTCCTGAACGGCACCTATAAAATGGGAAAGAATACCCAGTATCCTGAAATCGACGCCTTTATGCAGCAGCATATGGAGGAGCTGAGAAAAATCCAGAGCGGGGAAATTTCTGCAGAAGAGTTTAAAAACCTTAAGTAAACATTCATTTTCGATATTATTCTTCGGGAGGTAAGCTTGGTCTTGCCTCCTTTTGTTTTCCGTAATATGCTAAAGTTTATTTATTTTTGATGTTTCATCCACCCGTTTATGAAAAGAGATCTCTATATTGATTTTGCTAAAGGGATAGCTACCCTTTCGATTGTTTTTATCCACACCGCATTCTGGTCCGGGCAGTTTTATATTCCGGCGGAGGTACGGGTATTTTCCCTGGTGTTCGATGTTGCGCTGTTTTATGCGCTGAGCGGGATCACTTCAGGGGCAAATATCGAAAAAACCCTGTACCGCCTGCTGAAGCTGCAGATTACCTATATGATTTTTGTAACGCTCCTTTTTTTCCTGGATTATTTTTTTAAAGCTTTCGGGCTTGCTTTTTTCTCCATGGAATGGCTTCAGCACTTTTACTCCACTTTCGGGTCGAAATATGCAGCAACCAGTGTTTCCGCTGTTCCGCAATGGCAGAACCTGGGCAACTGGTACCTGCACCAGTATACCAATGCCGATACTTTTCCTGTAGTGATGGGAAGCTTCTGGTATCTGAAAGTGTATTTTATCCTTACCGTACTGGGAGTTATGATCCTGAGGTTTTTCCCAAAGCATATTCCCTGGTTCATCGGCATCTGTATTGTGCTGACGCTGCTGTTCAACATTTTCCCGGAAATCTATCCTACCGGACAGGTGGGCTATGTGGCTTTTTATATGGCAGTTTTTCTCACCGGCAACCTGATGAAAGGAAAAAAAGTCCCGGACAGGGTGATTCCGGTATTGTACGGACTGGTGGCTGCTGCGCTGGCATGGATGTTCTGGTTTTACGGAACTGAGATTTTTTATAAGATCAACCGCAATAAATTCCCTCCGAAAATCCCTTATATTATCTGGGCACTCTTTTCCCTGGTGACTTTATTCGCAGGTTATAACAGATTAAAAATAACCAGAGAAAGCTTCATCACCCACATCGGCAGAAATGCAATATTTTTCTATTTTGCCCAGGGGATCAGTTCTTCTCTGGTGTATTTTATCGTGGTTCAGCTTCAGGAAAATATGCCGTGGTGGCTTCTGATGATCCTGATTTATGCTATTAATATCGGGCTTGCTTTCTTCATTTCAGGACTTCTGAAAAAGGCAGACGACAGCGGTTGGAAAATGCTGCAGTTTCTGCGGGTGAAAACAGCTGTCAGATAAGACTGCTAGTTGGAACGTCTTCCGCTTCTCGCAATCAGAGCAATAATAATGATCAGCAGGATGGCCCCGCCAATGATATACATCGGGTCAGCATACCATTCTGTCGTGGTGGTGGTCGTGCTGTTTGTAGTTACTGCACCGCCGGATGTTGTTTCCTGGGCAAAAGCAGTAAAAGACATCAACAGGGTGAATGCGAATGTCATGAATGCATTTCGTTTACTTTTTAAAATAGCTGTTGTTTCCATTATTTAAATTTTTGTTTGGTTTTTTAGAACAATAACAAAAAAAGTACCAGTATGATCCGGAATTGAGGGAAAAACATTCCTGCGATCCGTCAAAAAGTTAATAAAAATAAACTGCCGCCGTATTGCAAATTATTTTAATTTTACGGAAAATTTGATACTATGTTCAAGTTGAAACTTCCTACCGATCCCAGGTGGGCAAATATTGCGGAAGGAAACATTGAAGAAATTTTAACAGACCATGCCTGGTGCGAGCAGAAAGCGGCTACCAATGCCATCGGATTGATCACCATGCTTCCTGAATACCCTGAAATCGTAACGGAACTTCTGGCCATCGCGCAGGAGGAGCTTGAACATTTCGGCCAGGTTCATGAGATCATCAGGAAAAGAGGGTATACTTTCGGCCGTACCCGGAAGGATGACTATGTGAATGAACTGGTAAACTTCATCCAGAAAGGCGGTAACAGGGACGACCTCATCGTTGACAAAATGCTTTTTGCCGCCATGATCGAAGCGAGAAGCTGCGAAAGGTTCAAAGTGCTTACCGAGAACATCAAAGATGAAGAACTCAGGGATTTTTACAGGGAACTGATGGTTTCAGAAGCCAATCATTACACTACCTTTATCGGTTTTGCAAGACAGCTGGGAAATCCGGATAAAGTAAATGCCCGCTGGGAAGAATGGCTGGAATATGAAGCACAGATCATCCAGTCGTACGGAAAAGGAGAAACCATACACGGATAAAAAAAGATTTTGAAAAAACTGACGTTTGAAAATATTGCCAATTTTTTCCTGAAAAATTTCTTTCAGGGACTCGTAATCATCGGCCCGATCGGGCTGACGATTTTCGTGATCTGGTATGTCGTAACGTCAATTGACAATATCATCCCCTCCGTGGCGAAGGAAGTCCCGGGGCTAGTTTTTGTTTCTACCATCCTGATTACTGCTCTCCTGGGCTTCCTGGGAAACAAATTCGTGGTCGGAAAATTCTTTTTCGATTCCATGGACCGCCTGCTGGAAAAGACACCGGGCGTAAAACATATCTACACTCCAACCAAGGATGTGATGTCGTCTTTCGTCGGCGATAAGAAAAAATTCAATGATCCGGTTTGGGTAAAAACCAACGAAAACCCGGAAATCTGGAGGATCGGCTTCCTGACCCAGAAAGAGATGGCTGATGTGGAAAAGCATAACTATGTTGCCGTTTACCTGCCTCATTCCTACGCCATTTCAGGCTGGGTGATCGTTACCGAGGAAAAAAACATCAAACCGGTAGTGGGAATGACCGCGGCCTCTGCCATGAAGTTTGCCGTGAGCGGCGGTGTAGCCGGCTTCCATTCAGACGAAAACATTTTCAAAGCACCGGAATAATTTGCTCTGATTTTCCGTCCTTCACCCGTTTTTGCCACAGAACGGATCAACCCGTATCTTTTATCCGGCACGGATATATTCCATGCTTACCGGATAAAAACGGAGCCGCTGAAACATCGGTCTTCAGCATGCTTC
>JAKOOI010000490.1 GCA_022701475.1 Weeksellaceae bacterium | reverse complement strand
TAACTTTGCACAAACCTAATCTAATGAGTAAAAAGAATACAAAGTACATCTTTGTGACAGGAGGTGTAACTTCATCTTTGGGAAAGGGAATCGTTTCTGCTTCTCTTGGACTTCTGCTAAAATCACGCGGCTTCAATGTAACCATCCAGAAACTTGATCCTTACATCAACATCGACCCGGGAACCTTGAATCCTTATGAACACGGAGAATGTTATGTAACCGAAGATGGCGCGGAGACGGATCTGGATTTAGGTCACTACGAGCGTTACCTTGATGCTCCTACTTCCCAAAACAACAACGTTACGACAGGTAAAATCTACCAGACGGTCATCGAGAAAGAAAGAAAAGGGGACTTCCTCGGAAAAACCGTTCAGGTTATTCCTCATATTACCAACGAAATCAAACGCAGGATTAAAATCTTATCCAAGCAGGACTACGATATCATCATTACGGAAATCGGCGGGACTGTAGGGGATATCGAATCCCTGCCTTATATCGAAACCGTTCGCCAGCTGAAATGGGAACTGGGAGAAAATAATTCCATGGTGATCCACCTTACGTTACTGCCTTATCTGGCTTCCAGCGGTGAATTAAAAACAAAACCTTCCCAGCATTCTGTGCGCCAGCTGATGGAGAGCGGAATCATGGCGGATGTCCTGGTCTGCAGGACGGAACATACCATTCCGAAAGACCAGCGGGCAAAACTGGCCCAGTTCTGTAACGTTCCTTTGGATAACGTGATCGAATGCAAGGATCTCGAAACGATTTATGAGGTACCGATGTACCTGCAGAAGCAGAATTTTGATGATGTGGTCCTTAAAGAACTGGATCTGACAAGCGATAAGGAAGCAGACCTCAGGGACTGGAAATCTTTCCTTGACAAATTCCAGAATCCTAAGAAATCCGTTGAAATTGCGTTGGTCGGAAAATATGTTTCTCTTCAGGATTCCTATATTTCCATCGCTGAAGCTTTCAAACATGCCGGTGCTGACCTTGAAACCGAAGTGAAGCTAAGATGGGTGTACAGCGGTGACCTGACCGGTGAAAACATTCAGGAATCATTGCAAGGCGTCAGCGGAATCCTGGTAGCTCCCGGTTTTGGAGATCGCGGTATCGAAGGAAAAATCCTAACGGCCCAATATGCACGGGAAAATAAAGTTCCGATGCTCGGAATCTGCCTGGGAATGCAGATCATGACCATTGAATTCGCCCGGAACGTCTTAGGCTATTCAAAAGCCAACTCTATGGAATTCGATACTTCTACGGAACATCCGGTGATCTCCTTGATGGAAGAACAGAAAAATGTAGTGGAAAAAGGAGGAACGATGCGTCTCGGGGCATGGAAATGTTCACTGAAAGACGGATCTGCCCTTAACAACATCTACGAAACACGAAATATCACCGAAAGGCACCGTCACCGATATGAATTCAACAGTGATTACATCGGCGAGTTTGAGATGAACGGCTTCCTGGCCACCGGCACCAATCCGGAAACGGGGCTGGTAGAAGCTTTGGAAATGCCGGATCATCCGTTTTACATCGGCGTACAGTATCATCCGGAATATAAAAGTACCGTGGCAACGCCGCATCCCCTGTTCAGGGCTTTTATCAAGGCCTGCAGTAATGATGTAAAGTAATCAGATATTGACAAACGTTATGCGATAAGACTCAGGTTGATAAAAGTCAACCTGAGTTTATTGTATAGTCATGCAGTACAGAACATAGTTTTGATAAAAAAACTGTATTTTTGTCGACTCAAAACAGGTGCCTGCAATAAGGTACGGAAAAAGATTAAAATTTTAATTACAATAAAATGCAACAGAACAACGGACTCGATAAAAGTCAAATGATTAGTTTTGCGGTTTTATGTCTGGTTCTTTTCGGATTCATGTTCTATTTCCAGAACAAACAGTCAAAAGAGGATGCGGTAAAAGCTCAGCAGCAAAAAACCGAGCAGGCTAAAAATGCCGTAAAACCGACTCAGGCAAGCAATATCAATCCCAATGTAACGCCCAATGCCATCCAGACCGCCAGCCTGGCCAACAACGAGCTGAAGATTGAATTCAGCAGCCTGGGAGGGCAGGTTTCCAAGGTGGAGCTTAACCAATACAAAGCATACGACCATAAAACGGATCAGGCAGACCTTCCGCTGTACCTGATGACCAAAAATAATTCCAGCTATGGTTTCCAGTTCAAAGATAAGACCGGTAAAGTAATCAATACCAAAGATCTGGTATTTACACCTGCCGTTAACGGAAACGCAGTAACGCTGACTGCCAATTACAACGGAGCAGTTATCCAGTTTGTGTATACCCTGCTTCCGAAATATACCCTTGATTTCAAAGTAAGAACCCAGGGACTGGCCGGAGTGACTTCTGATAATAAAGCAGATTTTATCTGGGATTACAGTGTAAGGAACCTGGAAAAGGGTAGGGCTCAGGAACAGTCGCACTCTGAATTCTCCTATGCTTTCAATAATTACAAGGATTATGATTATGACGGAAGGACAACCATGGAGGAAGAAAAAGAAACCCTGAACTGGATCGGGGTAAAGCAGCAGTTCTTTGCCTCTGTCATTGAAGCGAAAAACGGATTTACCCAGAGTAAAGGGAATCAGGAGAATATCGAAGAAGGGGAATACCTGAAAAAACTGAATTACGAAGGATTCGTCCAGATGACCGGCAGTGAGCTGAATCAGGATTTCACCTGGTATTTTATGCCGCTGGATTTGCCATTGTTGAAATCTTACGATAAGAACTTTGACGAAATCCTTCCGTTGGGATGGTCTTTCATCGGATGGATGAACAGAGGATTTTTTATTCCTATCTATAATATTATCGCATCATGGGGGCTTACTGCAGGATGGGCCATTTTTGTATTAACCATTCTGGTGAAGCTGATCCTGTCACCGATCATGTATAAGCAACATAAGCTGAGTGCCATGATGAGGGTCATCCGTCCGGAAATTGATGAGGTAAATGCCAGGCTGAAAGATGCTGACCCGATGAAAAAACAGCAGGCGACAATGGAAGTCTACAGGAAGGCAGGAGTCAACCAGATGGCAGGATGCCTGCCGGCGCTGGTTCAGATCCCGATTTTCTATGCCCTTTTCCGTTTCTTCCCGAACTTTATCGATCTTAGGGGAAAAGGTTTCTGGTTTGCAAAAGACCTTACGGCGTATGATGACCTGATCAGGCTGCCGTTCAAAGTTCCTTTCTTAGGAGACCATTTAAGTGTATTTGCCATTGCATGTACCATCGTGATCTTAATTTATACGATCATGACTTCAGGAAACATGCAGCAGCCGCAGCAGGAAGGAATGCCGAACATGAAGGTACTGATGTACATCTTCCCTGTTACGTTCCTGTTCTTCCTGAACACTTCGGCCTCCGGTCTTTCGTGGTATTATTTTGTATCCAATGCCATCAACATTTTAATTATCCTCGTAATCAAATATGTGATCCTGGATGAAAAGAAAATCCATGCCCAGATCCAGGCTAATAAGGAAAAGCCTAAAACCGAAGGTAAATTCCAGAAGAGAATGCGGGAGATGATGGAGAAAGCCCAGGAACAACAGAAGTACCAGGAGCAGAAAAAGAAAAAATAAAATCTGAATTATTATAAAAAAAGAGAAGCTGTGAATGCTTCTCTTTTTTTGTATATATAATAAGGTATACATTACGGAATTATGACCAGAGCGTTAATCGTATTTTAACCGGAAAGACTGACGGTGATATTTCGTGGGCCCAAATTTAATCAGTGCTTCCTGGTGTTTTTTGGTGGCATAACCGAAATTGGTATTCCATCCGTATTCGGGATGCTCATCATGAAGTTCAATCATAAGCCGGTCCCGGTAATTTTTTGCCAGAATGGAGGCAGCGGCAATGGAAAGTACTTTTGAATCTCCTTTCACAATGCATTCGTGAGGAATAAAGTTGTACGGATGAAAACGGTTGCCGTCTACCAGGATCAACTCCGGACGTATGATGAGTTTATCCAGTGCCTGATGCATGGCATGGATGCTGGCGTTGAGAATGTTATGCTGGTCAATAAATACAGGGGGCAATTCTGCAATGGCATAATCTTTTACATGGTCTTTGATGTACTGATCCAGATCCATCCGGGTCTTTATATTGAGCTTTTTAGAATCATTAACTAAATTTTGGTTAAAAT
>JAKOOI010000330.1 GCA_022701475.1 Weeksellaceae bacterium | reverse complement strand
GGATAGGTGTTGTTTTTCAGCACGTTTCCGAAAATCAGGTATTTAACACAAGAATTGTAATAGTCTTCCTGAGCCGCAATGCACCTGTATGCTTTTACCCCGAGGCTAAAGGCCCTCTTCTCCAGTTCTTTTTCTTCTTCCTTCGAAAAACCTCCGGTGTTTACAGTCACTGCATACACTTCATATCCCAGTGTTTCGCTGAGGTATTTGGCACAGTAAGAGGTATCCAGACCTCCGCTAAACGCTAAAACTACTTTCTTGCTCATTATTGTATCGATTATCTTGCTGACTATTTTCAGCACTGTTCTTTTTTTTATTTTCAGGAACGAAAAGCATGGCCGTACAAAGGCAGTTTTTCCGTTCTTTCTTTATCAGGATCTCGTAATTCACACAACTTTTGCAGCCGTTCCAGAATTCTTCATCCTGGGTGAGCTCGGAATAAATAACCGGTTTGTAACCGAGATCGCTGTTGATCTTCATGACCGCGAGTCCGGTGGTCAATCCGAAAATCTTGGCTTCCGGATACTTATTCCGGGATAAAGCGAATACTTTATCCTTAATCAGGGTCGCCACCCCAAGATGCCTGAAATCCGGGGAAACGATCAGTCCGGAATTGGCCACAAACTGACCGTGAGACCAGGTTTCTATATAACAGAATCCCACCCATTTTCCTTTATCCGTCGCTACTACAGCGTTTCCTTCAGCAATTTTTTTACTGAGATATTCAATAGAGCGCTTGGCGATCCCTGTTCCTCTGCGCTGTGCAGAATCATACATTTCCTGCTGTATTTCATTCACATACATCAGATGAATGGATGAGGAAACTTCTATATTCATGTATTTATCTGAATTTTTCAGCAAATTTAAAATAATATTACTTTAAAAAGCAAGTATTAAAGATAATTTTTAGATTAAAATATTATTAAACAGTTAAATTATCTTTACATTAAATTAACATATTGCTAGTTTATTATATATTTGCTAAAAAGATATAGATCATGGAAAAAAGCTGTCCCAAATGCGGAAACAATACGGTTGTCAAGAGCGGAATCATCAATGAAAAACAACGTTTCCACTGCAAGAACTGCAATTATTATTTTACCGTCAGGAAACTCGGGAAACAAATTGACGATTACTACGTTACGAAAGCACTTCAGCTCTATCTCGAAGGCTTAAGTTATCGTGAAATAGAACGCATTCTGGGCGTGTCGCACGTTACCGTAAGTTCCTGGATCAGGAAATACAACATCACCCGGCCGCCCCATTCCGAGTTCCACCCGGTTTATAAGATCCTCAAGCAGAATGAACTGATCGAATACATGTCGAAAGAAGAAAATATTAAAAATTCAGGTCTCATCATTACCCAGTTTGCCGATAAGTATATGCTGATCAAATGGGAAAGGTTTAAGAAATGAGAGCTCAGTTATTAGTTTTTAGTTATTAGTTATTAGTTATTAGTTATTAGTTATGAATTTACAAACACTTAGTAACCTGTTGGTTATAAAATTAAATTACACAAGCATTAATTTTTTTTCATCTCTTAAACAGATGTTTAACCGGAAGTATTAACAGCTTATATCATAGTTACAATCCATAATCAATGACTTATAACTTATCATTTGCAACTTACAACTATACCATTACCGCTAATATATATTAAATTTTCATAACTAAATTATTAATTCCAATTTGGCTTTCATAAAAAATAATGCCAAAAAATAATAATTTATGAAGAAAATACTCATTTGTATAGGATTGGCTTTAACGGGCAGTTCATTGTATGCACAGGGTTCTCCGGATTATGGCAGCGGACTGAAACTTAATATCAATCAGCAGGGTGACAAATACGTCAGGTTTATATTATGGGATCAGTTCTGGCTGAGAAACACCCAGATGAATCCCGGAAGCATGGTGGGCGGCGAACCTTCCGACAATTCCTGGAGCTTAGGAAACCGCCGCCTGCGTGCCCTGGCTTATGCGCAGATCTCCAAAAGATATATGATCCTGCTCCACTTCGGGATCAACAACCAGACTTTTATCAACGGCGGTGCCCCGGGCACTACCGGTACCGGAGGAAACGGCAACGGAAAGAAGACGCAGCTGTTCTTTCATGATGCCTGGAATGAATACGCCGTATTCCTTCCCGGAGAAGCCGGAAAATTCAGCTTATCCTTAGGAGCCGGGCTTCATTATTACATGGGACTTTCCCGGATGACCATGGCGTCTACGCTCAATTTCCTGACGCTGGATTCTCCTGTTTTCAGCTGGCCCCTGATTGATAATTCCGACCAGTTCGCGCGCCAGCTCGGCATGTTCGCCAAAGGGAAATACGGAAAACTGGAGTACCGGTTCAGCCTCAATAAGCCTTTTGCCACCGACCTGACTCCGGTAAATGTTACCGATCCTTCAAGGGCCGTAGCAGTGGACAACAACGGAAATCCAAGTTTTTCAAAGGCAGGCTACGTAGAATACCAGTTTCTGGACGAAGAATCCAACACCCTCCCTTTTAAAGTCGGTTCTTATCTCGGGACGAAAAAAGTATTCAACCTGGGTGCGGGATTTTACCATCAGGCGGACGGAACGCGGACCTCCGTTAATTCAGCTGTTGAAAAACACGACATTACCCTGCTGGCAGTAGACGCCTTCGCCGATATCCCGCTGGGGAATGCCAAAAATAAAATGGCTGTTTCCGCTTATGCAGGCTATTACAATTACCAGTTCGGCCCCAATTACCTCAGAAACCTGGGTACGATGAACATCGCCGCTACCGATCCTAATTTTATCGGCCAGAAAGCCATTGCCGGGCCGGGAAACCTTCAGCCCACCATCGGTACCGGAAACGTAGTCTATGCACAGGCCGGACTGCTGCTGCCGAGCCAGGCTGAAAAACCGAAGATCAGGATACAGCCTTTTGCCGCCTATACCCATAAAAGTTTTGAAGCTTTAGACAAATCATCTTCCCAGTTTGATGTCGGGGCGAACTGGTTCCTTGACGGGCACCATGCCAAGATCACTACACAGTATTCCACAAGGCCGGTCTATACGAGCCCAACGGAAAGCCCGACCTCCAAAGGCGAATTTATCGTACAGTTCCAGATCTATCTTTAATACTACAGCATAACGAATCAAGCATTAACCAACTAAAATCAAGCAATATGAGCGAAAAGCACTATGAAAGCTACGAGAATATGACGGACCGGCAGAAAAACCGCACCATCTGGAGCGTGATCACCGCTTCCTCCCTCGGCACCCTAATCGAATGGTACGACTTTTATATCTTCGGCAGCCTTGCCGTGGTACTGGCTACCAAATTCTTTCCGGCAGATAATCCTACCGCTGCCTTTTTATCCACCCTGGCCACTTTTGCGGCAGGATTCGTGGTACGGCCTTTCGGAGCCTTGTTTTTCGGAAGGCTCGGAGATCTTATCGGAAGAAAATACACCTTCCTGGTTACCCTGCTCATCATGGGTTTCTCTACCTTTCTGATCGGTTGTATCCCGAGCTATGAATCCATCGGGTTCATGGCCCCGGTACTGGTCCTGATCCTGAGGTTACTGCAGGGGCTGGCCCTGGGAGGTGAATACGGCGGTGCCGCCACGTATGTAGCGGAATATGCACAGCCGCACCGGCGCGGTTACTGGACTTCCTGGATACAGACCACGGCTACAGCCGGGCTCTTTATTTCCCTGATCGTTATTCTTATCACCAAAACCACGCTTTCTGCCGAAGAATTCGATGGCTGGGGCTGGCGGATCCCGTTCTGGATTTCCATCCTGATGGTAGGCGTTTCCTACATCATCAGGAAAAACATGAAGGAATCACCGCTGTTTGCGAAAGCGAAAAGCGAAGGGAAAACTTCTAAAAATCCTTTAAAAGAAAGCTTCGGCAATAAATTTAATTTTAAATTCGTCTTGCTGGCACTCTTCGGAGCGGCGATGGGACAAGGGGTGATCTGGTATACGGGACAGTTTTACGCCATGAGTTTCCTGCAGAAAGTAATGAATGTGGAATCCGCACAGGTAGATTCGCTGATGGCGATTGCCCTGCTGATGGGAACACCGTTTTTCGTGTTTTTCGGATGGCTTTCCGATAAAATCGGAAGAAAAGCGGTCATGATGACCGGGATGCTGATTGCGATCCTCGCTTACCGTCCGATTTACGATGCGATGTATCAAAGTGTAAGTGTGGAGAACAAAACCGTGGAAGCCAACGGCATTATGGAAGACAGGACGGTAAAAGTGCACGATAAAATAGCAACGGACAGCCTGATTACCTTTCACAGGGAAACCCTGTATACCGACGGTACTTTGATCAAGAAAGACAGCGTTACCCACTGGTCTCCGGCCGGGCCGGTCATGAAAGACGGGAAAGCGGAAGAGCCTAAAATTACCCAGTCGGTGCAACTGACTTCCGAAACCAGATGGTACCTGATCTTCCTGGTATTTATCCAGGTCATCTTCGTGACGATGGTATACGGACCGATTGCAGCCTTTCTGGTGGAGATGTTCCCGGTACGGATCCGCTATACGTCGATGTCTTTGCCTTATCATATCGGAAACGGGGTATTCGGCGGGCTGCTTCCCGCTGTGGCTACCTACCTGGTAACGACGGGCAAAGAGGCCGGTCATGCCAGCTGGTACCTCGAAGGCCTCTGGTATCCGATCGGGGTCGCTACCGTCTGCCTGGTGATCGGATTGTTTTATCTGAAGAGAAAGAACAACAATATTCACGAATAACTGCCGTAACAATCAAACTTTTTATTAATTTTAAATGTATTAAAATGAACGGACTTAAAAAAATATTAGGCATCCTCTGGATCGCAGTGGCGCTGGTTGTGGGATATTTCGGAATTACCGTACTGGGAATCCCTAAAATCACCTCGGGAAAACAGGAAGACCTGGTGTTCGGGATCATCATCCTGTTTGTGCTGATGCCGATCATCTCGGGCGGACTGGGAATTTTCGGCTACTATGCCTTGACAGGAGAATATGCCGACGAAAAAAGCTAAGTGATGACTGATGAATGATAATTGATCATGACGGATTCACCTCCGCCAGACGGTCAATTATCATTCTTTAATGATCTGTCATAAAAAAGAGTTATAAAATATAATGACGGATTATCTGTCATAAGGTGATCAATCATCATTTATTAATCATCAATCATGAAAAAAAGACACGAACAGAAACTGATTTTGCTGAGTATCGGATTGATGCTCGCTTTCAGCATTCCGGTTTCCCTGCTTTTCAACAGTGAGCAGGAAGTACTCGGGTATCCCCTGCTGCTGGTCTATCTGTTTGCTGTATGGGCGGCCTCCATCGTCATCGCTTTTGTAATCGTAAAAAGATATGAGTAGTTTCGCGCTGTTCTCTGTGGTTTTGCTGTATCTGGCCCTTTTGTTCTTCGTTGCCTACCTGGCAGAGAAGAAGAAGAGCAAGCTCTGGATCAATAACCCGTACATTTATGCACTTTCCCTGGCTGTATACTGTACCGCATGGACGTATTACGGAAGCATCGGCGTTGCTGCCACCAGCGGGCTCAATTACCTTACGATCTACGTAGGGCCCATCATTGTAATTCCGGCCTGGATCTATATCAATACCAGGATCGTCAGGATTTCCAGGATCAACAAAATCAGCAGCCTGGCCGATTTCATTTCCCTCAGATACGGCAACAGCAGAAGCCTCAGCGCCATTATCACGCTGGTTTGCCTCTTTGCCATCATTCCGTACATCGGCCTGCAGATCAAAGCCATCTCCGAAACCTTTCACCTCGTAACGGAAACGCCTGTCGCAAAGAACCTCCTTACTGACACGGCAACTTTTGTAGTGGTGCTGATTGCCGTTTTCGCGTCCTACTACGGAACAAGATATGTAGACGCTTCCGAAAAGCGGCTGGGCATTATATCCGCCATTGCGCTGGAAAGTTTCCTGAAACTCTTTTTCATCATTGTCCTCGGGCTCTTCGTCATCTATTTTGCCTTCGACGGATTTTCAGATATCTATCGTAAAGCCAGCCGTTTCAGCGATTTCAAAGCCAAGAATACTTTCAACGGAGTGGAAGGCGCCCTGAACTGGATGATCCTTTGTATGATCTCCGGAACAGCCATCTGCCTGCTACCAAGGCAGTTCCATACTGCCATCATCGAAAACAGACAGGAAAAGCATATCAAAACGGCCATCTGGTTTTTCCCGCTGTACCTGCTGATTTTCACCCTGTTTATTTTCCCGATTGCCTGGGCCGGAAGGGTGATTTTCAATGGCCAGCAGGTCAATCCTGAGTTTTACTCCATCCTGATTCCGCAGCATTTCAA